>NZ_JBNLXQ010000006.1:0-215579 GCF_053840905.1 Caproiciproducens sp. | reverse complement strand
CTAATAGGCCGAGGGCTTGACCATATTTTTCTTGGCAACCCTCTATTTCAAACTTCTGCTTCCTTCCCTTTATTCAGTTTTCAGTGTACAAAAGTGTCTGAAAAGGAACGTCAGCGCAGGTATTTGCTTTCCGCTATGATCGCCGGAGGCGCGTGCCGGCTGCGAAGTCCGATTTCAGTGTAATAATATGCATAAAATGTAAGACCTATCATTCAGATGGGTCTTTTTTTTACGTTTTTGACAGCCTTATTTGTCTGGAAATGATTTCCGCAAGGAGATCAAAGGGCATATGGGGTTGACTTTTTGTGAATTTTCCCGTACCATTGTATTCGTCTTTTAATACAGGCTAAAGGCGGAAACCGCCGATATGAACGGAGGGATATAACAGTGGCATCTGTCAGCATTGGAGTCTTTTTTTTGATGATACTTGTCAGCCTGCCTGCGCTTGCCGCACGCGTGCTTTTCGCTTTGGCCGCCTACAGCGACGCCTGCGCGAAAGCGAATCCGGACGCGCTGATGTGGGGCCTTCTGATCGGATTTTTGGGCCTGATTCCGGGCGTTGTCTATCTTTGTATCCGAAATTCCTCAAGAAACTATCTCGTATGCCCCAACTGCGGTTTCAGGCATTATTTTTATGACGCGGTCTGCCCGCGGTGCGGAGCGCCGAACCAACCCCAACAGAATAGAAATCCGCTGGCGGGAGAGCAGGCCCGCCGCGCAAAGCTTTTCCTCACCATCGCCGTTGCGCTGACGGGCGTGACCATTCTTGCCGTTATGGTGTTCACGGTCTTTGTGGTGAGCGTCTCTTCTTTCGGAGGGAATGCGTTTTATTATTAACGAACGGATAAAATCGCGAATAGAAGCTTGGAGGACAGCAATGCTTGAAGTTTTAGACTTAACAAAGAAATACAGAAATACATTGGCGAACGACCATTTGAATTTTCGGGTGGATCCGGGCGAAATCGCGGTGATGATCGGCCCCAACGGCGCGGGAAAATCAACGGCGATCAAGTGCATCGCGGGGCTGCTGCGCTTTAACGGGAATATCGCCGTTTGCGGATATCCGAATAAAACCGTGGAGGCGAAGCGGAATTTCGGCTATATTCCGGAAATACCGGCGCCGATCGAAACGCTGACTGTTTACGAGCATCTGGAATTTATCGCGCGTGCGTATAAGGTGGAGGACTGGAAGGAGAAAGCCAGGACGCTGCTGGAACGCATGGAGCTGGACGATAAGCGCAAAAAGCTGGGCAAGGAGCTGAGCAAGGGAATGCAGCAGAAGCTCAGCATCTGCTGCGCGCTGCTCCCGGAGCCAAAGGTGGTCCTGATGGACGAGCCCCTGATCGGATTGGACCCCCACGCGATCAAGGAGCTGAAAACCATGCTGACGGAGCTGCGGGAAAAAGGCTGCGCCGTTCTGGTCAGCACGCACATGCTGGACAGTGTGCGGGACTTTTGGGATAAGGCCCTGATTATGATGGACGGAAAAATCGCCGCGGTCCGCACCCGCGCGGAAATAGAGAGCACCGGCGAGGATCTGGAACAGCTGTTCTTTTCCATTACGGAAGGCGCGCAGACGGGTGGGGACGCGCGATGAGAGCGATACTGTATTTAGTCCGGAAGGAAATCAAAAACGCCGTGATGGACCTGCTGCACCACCCGGCAAGGCTGATTCTGTATCTGTTTCTGGCGGTAATTCTGGGGCTCAACTTATTAAACGGAACGGAACGGGAAGTCCGCGCGCCCGGAGGCTACCTGGACATCGGGATCCTGCACGGGGTTTACTTTGTCATCCTCTTTTTGATTACAGTACCCAGCGTGCTGAGCGGGCTGAAAAGCGGGGCTACGTTTTTCAGAATGTCCGATGTGAATTTCCTGTTTGTTTCGCCTGTTTCCCCTAAAAAAATACTTGCCTACGGCCTTGTCAAGCAGATGGCCTCCGGCATTTTCATGATGGTTTTTCTGATGTTTTACGCCGGAATGGCGATTGACCTGTTCGGGATTACGGTCTGGCAGATGGTCGCGCTGGTGGCCGGGATCGCGCTGATGGTGTTCACCATTCAGCTGATTACCCTTTTGGTTTACAGCTATTCGAGCGGACGCCCGGAGCGCACAGGATGGATTAAAACGGTGCTGTACGCGGAAATCGCGATGATGGCGGCGTTTGCCCTGAGCAATTTTTGGTTCCACGGCGCCAGCCAGCAGTCGCTTTTCGCCGCGCTGGCCTCGCCGTATCTGGAATTCGCGCCGGTTGTCGGATGGATCAAGGGCATGGTGTTCGCCATCATGAACGGGGACACCATGCGCGCCGCCGTATTCGCGGCTTTGAACGCGGCAGCGGCTGCGGGGAGCGTCCTTCTGTTCGCCAAAAGCGATTCGGATTATTATGAGGATGTGCTCCAGACCACCGAAAGCACGTTTGAATTGAAGCAGTCGATGAAAAACGGAAAGTCGGCGGGAATCCGCGGCCTGAACACCCAGCCCCGTAGGGTGACGGATACCGGCATCTGGCACGGTTGGGGAGCCAGCGTCTTTTTCTTCAAGCATATCCGTGAAATGAAACGCAAAAACCGTATCCCGTTCCTCCGTACCACCAGCATCGTGCTGCTGGTGATCAATGTGATTCTGGCGCTCGTGCTCAGGGCGATCACCGGCGGAGAGGGGGACGACGGGATGCCCAGCGGCGTCATTCTGGCGATCGCGCTGAGTATGAGCAGCTATATTCAGTTTTTTTTCAATGCCGCCGGCGACTGGACGCTGGAGTTGATGAAGCCGTATATTTACCTGGTACCGGAAAAACCGTTCGCAAAGCTGTTCTGGGCCAGCCTGACGACGCTTCTGACGCCGGTTGTGGACGGCGCGATCATCTTTGCCGTGCTCGGCGTTCTGCTGCGCGCGAATCCGGTTACCGCGCTCGTCTGTATGCTGCTCTATGCTTCCATGGGCTTTATTTTTACCGCGGGAAATATCCTTTCCCAGCGGATATTCGGCCAGCTGGTGAATAAGGGCTTGCTGATGTTCGCCTATATGCTGATGCTGATTGTCCTTCTGCTTCCGGGAGCGGGGATCAGCCTTGCGCTTTATCTCCTTGTTGAAAATATCCCCCTGACGCTGCTGGGGCTGCCGGTTTTTATCAGCAATGTGCTGGTATCCGTCGGGATTTTCGCCGCCTGCCGCAATATGTTGAGTTCCGCCGAAATGAACAGTTAAGCTTGTAAAAGCCTTAAAAATCGTGCTTTCGGTGCATAAGAGCCAGAAAAACCGCCCAAAATAGGATCGAGTTTACTCCCATGTAACAAAAAATTAAATTATTTTTAAAAAACACTTGCATTTTGTCGGAGATGGTGGTATTATTATCAAGTCGTCACGAGAACTGAAAAGTTGGTGCTGATGACGGTGAGGGTCCACCCGTTCCCATCCCGAACACGGAAGTTAAGCTCACTGGTGCCGAAGATACTTGGCTGGTAACGGCCCGGGACAATAGGAAAGTGCCAACATGATAAAGCAGTCACCCAATAGGGTGGCTGTTTTTTATGCTCGGGGATTCCGGGCTTGCAATTCTCCCCCAAAAAAGGTATAATGATTTTAACAGTTTAAAGCATAAAGTTATGAAAGCGCATTACGGAAGGATTTTCCATAACGCGGAAAAAGGGTATGAAATCATGATTATTGTAATGAAAAACGGATCCACGAAGCAGGACGTGGACAAGGTCGTAAAGGCCCTGAAGGAACACGGCCTTGGCGCGAACCTTTCCACCGGTTCCCAGGTGACGATCGTCGGCGTGCTGGGCGATAAGACGAAGCTCGGCGGATTTGATTTCGAGCTGATGGACTGCGTTGAAAAATGCGTCCCCATCATGCATTCCTACAAGCTGGCCAGCCGGGAGATGTGCCCGGACGGACGCGTGGTACAGGTGGGGGAAGAGGTCATCGGCAGGAAGAAGCTGGTGATGATGGCCGGCCCCTGCGCGGTGGAAAACGAGGACCAGATCACACAGGCGGCCGTTGGCGTAAAGGCTGCGGGCGCCCGTTTTCTGCGCGGCGGCGCTTACAAGCCCAGAACCTCCCCTTATTCGTTTCAGGGGTTGGAGGAGGAAGGCCTGAAGCTGATGCGGAAAGCCGCGGACGCCTGCGGGCTGAAGGTAGTCAGCGAGATCGTGGCGCACGATCAGATCGACACCGCGGGAAAATACTGCGATATGCTGCAGATCGGCGCGCGGAACATGCAGAACTTCCGTCTGCTGCGCGAAGTGGGCCGCTCTAAGATCCCCGTGCTGCTCAAGCGCGGAATTTCCTCGACCGTGGAGGAATGGCTGGACGCCGCGGAGTACATTATGAGCGAGGGCAACTACAACGTCGTGCTTTGCGAGCGCGGCATCCGCACCTTTGAGACCGCGACGCGCAATACGCTGGACGTTTCCGCCGTGTCGGTGGTCAAGGAGCGCAGCAGCCTGCCGATTATTATCGACCCGTCCCACGCGGCGGGAAAATCAAAGTATATTACGTCCCTGTCGCTCGCGGGAATCGCTGCGGGCGCCGACGGGCTGATTATAGAAGTGCATCCCAACCCCAAGGCCGCGATGAGCGACGCCGCGCAGCAGCTCACCCCGGAGGCTTACGCAGCCCTGTTTCAGAAGGTGGGCGCGCTCGCGCAGGTCATAGGAAGAGAAATGCAATAGCAGTTTTAAGAGGCCGAGTGATTCGGTCTCTTTTTTATGATAAGTTAATCTTTATGCTTCGGATAAATCCGCAGCGCGGAAATCGGAGACTCCGGTTCCTTTTCCAGAAAAAGGGCTTCCGCTGCTTTCTGGGCGTCCTGCAAATCGCGGACAACGTCGGTTATACGGTTAAATAAGAGATAATACATTTCCCGATAAGGTTCCATTTTTATCACCTCAATCTTATTTTGCCAGAATTTCTGCCAAAAGTCAATGGCAGAAATTCTGGCATTTATAATCAGGTTGGGGTGAGAATATTGATTTATAATAAAATTAGAGAGTTGAGAGAAGACCGGGACTGGACACAGCAGCATGTTGCCGATTTGCTCTTTATCAATCGGAGGACTTATTCCGCCTATGAGAACGGAATCAACGCGATGTCCCCCGAAATACTGATTAAATTGTCTGAAATATACCAAACCAGCGTGGACTATCTTTTGGGCCTGACGGAAAAAATCGAACCTTATCCCAGAAAAGGGAAATAAGGAATTTATATGTACAGAAGAATTCGTGAATTAAGAACAGACCATGATTTGTCGCAAACACAATTTGCTCAAATACTGGGGATGTCGCAGACCGGCTACTCAAAATATGAAACAGGCGAAAACGATATTCCAACCGGAATTCTGATCGCGATCGCAAATTACTATCGCACAAGCGTGGATTATCTTTTGGGCCTTACCGATGAAAAAAAGCCCTATCCGAAGAAAAGGGCTTTATAACTGGTCTTATTCTGCTCGCGGGCCGGGAGGGTCCGCGCCGGAAGGAGTTTGCGTATTGTTTCCTTGCTCTCATGAGAGCGTCGCCGTAGGCGCTTGCCGACCGCATGGTCCCGTAGGCGCGTCCTGGACCGGCAGGTCCAAACTGTTTATACAAGTTGTATTAGATTTGCTTTTGTCAACGATTTGTTGATCGCCGGGGTAAGTAAAACAGAAGCGGAGACCTTGATCAGGTCGAAAGGAATGAACGGGAAAACCGTGGCGGAGAGGGATTTGAGCCAGCTGACGTGCCCTGCGAACACGTAGAACAGGGAGCCGCACAGGTAGCACACGGCAAGGGCGGCGAGCATGGCCGGGACGCAGGAGGCAAGCGTCTTTTTCTTCAGGAGCTCCAGAATCCACGCGGTCAGAAAGGCCATCAGCGGATAGGCGATGAGGAATCCGCCCGTCGGCCCGAAAAGCACGCCCGGCCCGCCTTTGAACCCGGCGAATACCGGCAGGCCGACGGCGCCGATCAGAAGATAGACCAGCTGGGAGTATACGGCGTACCGCTTCGGCAGAATCGCGCCCGAAAGATAGACCGGCACAAGGGAAAGCGAAAGCGGAACCGGCGTGAAGGACAGCGGAAGGATCAGCTGCGCGAACAGGATGGTAAGCGCGGTAAACAACGCGGTCAAAGTCAGCTGCTTTGTTTTCATAAGCATCTCCCGTATCAATTCATTTGTTTTCAGTATAGGCAGAATTTGTTGTATTGTCAACCTGAAATTTAATTATATGGTTGACAATATAGGCGAAAGCGCACCTGAAAAGTGAAATGGCGGGGGAGTGACAAGGAGGAACAGGCCAAAAACAGGTGAAAACAGGAGGAAACCATCAACTAAATTAAAATAATCGCATTTTGCTCTTGACACGGCGGCCTTCCTGTGGTAGTATCATACATGCAATTCCTTTGCGCCGTTTTCCGGTGCGCTTTTTTAAGAAAGGCAGCCCTGCCAAAAGGGCGGGGTTTTGTGATATTTTCAGATAAAAATTCAGGAGGTATAAGCTATGTCCACCTATATGCCGAAGGCCGGCGAAGTTGAGCGCAAGTGGTATGTGCTCGACGCAGCAGGCAAACCGCTGGGCCGCGTCGCCAAACAGGCCGCCGTCCTGCTCCGCGGAAAACACAAAGTAACCTTTGCCCCGCACGTTGACTGCGGCGACCATGTGATCATCATCAACTGCAAAGACGCCGTGCTGACCGGAAAGAAACTGGAAAAGAAATATTATTATCACCACACCGGTTATATCGGACATTTAAAGGCTGTCAGATACGACACCCTTATGAGTGAAAAGCCCTGCAAGGCGATGGAGCTTGCCGTAAAAGGCATGATCCCCAGCACCACGATCGGCCGTGCCGCCATGGCCAGACTTCGTCTGTTTGAGGGCGCGGAACACATTCACGCCGCTCAAAAGCCGCAGGCTTGGGAACTGTAAGGGAGGAGGATTAATATGTACGAGAAAGCACCATATTTTTATGGAACCGGCAGAAGAAAAAGCTCCGTTGCCCGCGTAAGAGTTTACCAGGGCACCGGTAAAGTGACCATCAACGACAGAAGCATCGACGATTATTTCGGACTTGACACCCTCAAGCTGATCGTCCGCCAGCCGTTGGTTCTTACCAATACAAATGAGAAATTCGACGTTGTTTGCCGCGTAGCCGGCGGCGGCGTAACCGGCCAGGCCGGCGCAATCCGCCACGGCATCGCCAGAGCGCTGCTCCAGTATGATTCCGAGAATCTGCGTTCCACGCTGAAGAAGGCCGGATTCCTGACCCGCGACCCGAGAATGAAGGAGCGCAAGAAGTACGGCCTCAAAGCAGCCCGCCGCGCACCCCAGTTCTCAAAGAGATAATTTTTTCAATTTTACCCGCACGGGATACACCGTGCGGGTTTTCCCTGTTTCAGGGGGGTGCGCTCCGTCGAATCAAAGGTCCCCGCGGTTTGTCTGCGGGGGCTTTCCTGTTATTACGGATGACGGCGCTGAACGGGCCGGCCGCCCGGGGAACGGAGGGAATGAATATCTCCGGAATAAAAAATTCACAGGAGGGAAGAAAACGAAATGATAAAAACGGAAGAACCGAAGCTTCCGGAGCAGCTGACGGAATCGGAGACCCTGGAGGAAGCCGTTCGGCAGGCACAGGAGGAAGAGAGGGACGTGAAGGGTTACCGTTTCCGGAACGCGGCGCAAAACGGCACGGCGGCCTGCGGCGCCGACATTCTGGGCTGCTTTTTCGAGAACTGCCGCCTGGCTGAAAGCGGGTTTGGCGGCCTGTATTTTGCGGATGCTGTTTTCAGCGGCTGCGATCTTTCCAACGCCGACTTTTCCAGGTGCCTGCTGCGCAGGGTACGGTTTGAAAATTGCAGGATGCTGGGCGTCAATTTTTCAGAATCCTCTTTTGAAAGCGTCGCCATGGAAAAATGCATCTGCACCTATGGAAATTTATCCTCGGCGAAAATGAAGGGGTGCCGCTTTGAGGAAAGCGATTTTTCAAACGCGAGCTTTCAGCTGTGCGCCTTCAAGTCGGCCGGGTTTCAGAAATGCGATCTGACCCGGTCGGAATTTCTTCACGCACCGCTCAAAGGGATCGATTTTACAACCTGTGAAATCGCGGGGATCCTGCTCTCCGGGCCGGAGCTGCGGGGGGCGGTCGTCACTGCGGAACAGGCCTGCGGCCTGTCGAGATACTTAGGATTGATCGTACGGTAAAAGGAGCTCCGGATGACCGGAGCCCCTTTCATTATATATAGCGTTTTTCCGGCGAAGTTCGCGCTCTTTTTGGACAGCCTTCATATACTATATATAGTGTGGCTGCGCTGCGCTTTCCGGCGCCGGATTCAGGCAGCGAAAAGGAACGAAAACCGGTTTTTTCAGGCTTGGGCCGCTTTTCGGCGGAAAAGCGGAATCGTATCAAAAATGACGGATTTTGATACAGTGTTCAAAACAGCAAAAACGCAGGCGCAGAGCCGCTGATTTTAACCGATCGTCCGGAAAAACGGCGAAAAACCCCAATCCTCTACAGTGTAAACAACGCTGTAATATTTGTAACAAGTTTGTAACTTTGATTTTCTTGCATTTTGCACAGAAAAGAGTTTCTTTGGCAGCGCAAGAAAAGGAATATTTGTGCGGACACAGAAAATTAAGGTGAAATTTTCGAATATTCGCTGAAAAGGCTTTGTGCAATATCTACAAATTTGCGACCAATGATAATTTGACAATTATGCATTAGGTGAATATAATTACGCCATTAGATAGATGCTCTAAAAACTGACGCTCGGCAAGGTGGTGGGCAAGGCCCGTATTTACCCCGCCGAAGCAGGGAAAAGGGTGGACAAATGCAATTTTTCACACGAAATACGGTCGGGCTGCAAAACTCGATGAAAAGAGTGGTTGCTCTGGCCATGATGCTTGTGATTACAGTCAGTTCCGTTATCACAGTGGCGGCGGTAACGCGCAACGCGGTGGTCGATTATAACGGAGAAAAAAGATCCGTACAGCTGTACAGGGATGGGACAGATGAAATTCTTGCCGCGGCAGACGTCAAGCCCGGCGAAAACGATATTGTTGAACGCAGTCCCGAACCGACCCCGGACGGGAAAATCCTCATTACTGTGAGAACCGCGTTTCAGGCGGATGTCAGCGCGGACGGCGATGTAAAAACCGTTACGCTGCACTACGGCGATACGGTGGCAAAGGCGCTGTCCGCGGCGGCGGTAACGCTGAAAGCAAGCGATGTGGTTACTCCGAAACCGGCTGAAAAGGTCACGCCGGAAACGGATATCCGGGTAAGAAGAAACTTTACCGTCAGCATGACCGCGGACGGGCAGACGAAATCCGTGCTCGTCGGCGAAGGCACCGTCGCCCAGGCGCTTGACGAAGCCGGGGTTTCCCTCGGCGCGGAGGACCTTGTCAATGTGGAGAGGAACGCCCCGGTCAGCGAAGGAATGGAAATTTCCGTCTCAAGGGTGACCTATAAGGAGGTTACCAGCATCCAGCCGGTCGCGTTCAAGAACAAAAACGAAAACAGCGCCAGTCTTTATAAGGGGCAGATCAAGGTCAAGACTTCCGGCAAAGCCGGCAGCCAGTCCGTGGTTACCCGCCAGAAGCTGGTGGAAGGAAAGGTTGCCGCCAGCGAGGTCGTCAGCACCACCGTGGTGGAACAGCCGGTCGATCAGGTGACCGTGGTCGGAACAAAGAAAAAGGCGGCGGGCGCCGCCGTGATCAACGGCGACGGAACGGTCACTGACCAGAACGGAAAGACCATTTCCTATAAGAAATATGTTACCGGAAAATGCACCGGCTACACCGGCGGGGGAAGGACCTCGACCGGGCGGGCGGCGGCGTTCGGTCTGGTCGCGGTCAATCCGAAGATCATCCCCTACGGCAGCAGGCTTTATATCTGCTCCCCGGACGGCAAGGTCGTTTACGGCTACGCCATTGCGGCGGATACCGGCGGCGGGGTAATGGACGGGCGCATTGTCGCAGACCTGTACTTCAACACGGTCGGGCAGTGCCGGCAGTTCGGAAACCGCAGGATGAATATTTATGTTCTGTAATACAGGGAGCGGGGCAACCCGCTCCTTTTTGCTGTCCCGCGGATGTCCCCGCGCAAAACTTTTTGAAAAAGAAAGCTTGCATTCAATAGAACATATGTGTTATTATAAGGACAACAAATAGAACATATGAACGGTTTTGGGGCCGGGAGGGTAAAACGATGAATCTTTTAACGGGAACGATCATGCTGCTGGCGGCGGGTGTCATGGCCAGAAAATTCAGGCCGCGGACGCAGTCCGGCCGCGCGCTGCTGGGGATGACCGCGGCGATGGGGCTGCTCTCTCTTCTCTCCGGTGAGGGGAACCGGCTGTTCCAGACCGTCCAGTTTGTTCTGCAGGCCGTCGTGGCCTTCTGCTGCTTTTTGCAGCTCAGGCGGGAGGCCGCCGTGCGCCGCCGCCGGGTGCACAGGCATCCCCAGCGTGCGCAGGGCAGGCTGCGCGGGGCCGAGAAAACCTGCGCGTAGCGATTGACAGAAGCCCCGATTCATATTATGATAAAATATCATAACAGCGGGGAGCGGTTGATTTGCCTTACGTATATGCGGCGATGTGGGTTGCCGCCGGTTTGATCCTGATTTTCCGGATGGGCCGGGAAAACCGTGTTTTTTACGCGCTGGGCGCGTTCTTTCTCCTTCTGGGCGGATGGTGGTTTGCGGACGCCGCCCTCGCGGTCAACCCGTTTGCCGGGGCCTGGGGCTGGGTGCTGCGCGGGCTTACCGCGGCGGCGCTGGTGCTTGCCTGTGTGGTCTACTACAGGGAAAGCAGGAAAAGCGGGGAAGACGCCCCGGGGGACGACCCCTCCGGCCACGATGGGAAATAGCGGAAAAAGCTTCGCGGACGCGGAGCTTTTTTACTGCCAAAATGCGAATTCATGCATACAATAGAGTGCGGGGAAAATATTGAAACCGCTTTATTATAGATCGTCTGCCGGGAATCCGTTCCCGGCAGGCACTATAAAGTTTGAGGGAACCGGTTCTGAAACGTTGAAAAAACAATTTATTTAGGGTAGAATAAAGGAAAAAGCAATGGAGGAATCAATATGCTAATAGCACCTTCGGTGCTTTCCTCGGATTTTTCACAGCTTGGAAATGAAGTAAGGAGAATGGACCTCTGCGGCGCGGACTGGATCCATCTGGATGTAATGGATGGGCATTTTGTGCCAAACCTGACTTTCGGTGCGCCGGTGATCAGGGCCGTGCGCGGATTTACGGAGAAACCTTTTGACGTGCATCTGATGATCGATGAACCGCTCCGGTATGTCCCTGATTTTTTAGACGCCGGAGCGGATATCATTACTTTTCATATAGAATCGCAGTCCGACACGGAAAAAACGCTGGAAGCCATCCGCGCGGGCGGCGCGAAGCCGGCGCTGTCCGTGAAGCCCGGCACGCCCGCACAGGCGCTGTTCCCGTATCTGGACAAGCTGTACATGGTGCTTGTCATGACGGTGGAGCCGGGGTTCGGCGGCCAGAGCTTTATGGAGGACATGATGGAGAAGATCCGGGTCCTGAAAGCCCGCAGGCCGGAGCTGCTGATCCAGGTGGACGGCGGAATCAATCCCTCCACCATCCGGACGGCCGCACAGGCGGGCGCGGATGTGTGCGTGGCGGGGACAAGCGTCTTCAAGGCGGAGGATGCCGCACAGGCGATCAGGGATCTGAAAGCGGCGGCCGGGCAAAAATAGAAACGGGGGTGGCGGCGTGATACTGCAGCGCGGCGTAAAGCTGGAGCAGCAAAAATCAGCTTCGCTGAGACATAAAATAAAGGATCTTCCCGTTCCGGAGGGCATTGAGGAGCCGAGGCCGCTTCCGCCGCGGAAAGGGAAGCTTGACGCCGGCGGGATTATCGCCGCCGCCGAGGCCGCCGGGATCGTCGACGAGTTCGACGGCGCGGCGCTGGACAAGAAGCTGAGGCGGCTGCGCCGGCTGAAACCGGATATGCTCGTGGCCTGCTGCTTTGACGAGGACCCCTGTACGACAAGCGCCATGGCGGCGCTGCGGGAAAATACGCACGCGGTGATCGCCGGGCTGGTGCTTGCCGCGCGGGCGTGCGGCGCGGCGGAGAACAAAATCGCCGTGGCGGCTTCCCGGGAGGCGCGCCTGATCCGGAAGATCAACCCGCAGGCGGATCTGATCGCAGCGGGGGAACGGTACCCGGCGCGGGTGCTTCTGAAACGGAAGCTGTACGCCTCCGGAAAAAACGCCGCGTATGTCGGCGCGCAGGCGCTCCTGGCGCTGACCGCCGCCGTGGACGAAAACGAACCCCAGAGCTTTACCGTGGTGACGGTGGCGGGCGACGGGGTGGAGCACTGGCGGAATCTGCGGGTGCGTATCGGTACGCCGCTGAAATTTCTGCTGGACGCCTGTGAGGCGAGCGAAAAGACGAAGGTGGTCATTACCGGTTCTTCCGTTACGGGAAAAACCGTCACCGACCTCTCCGAGCCGGTCACGGCGGAGACGCGCTGTGTGATCGCGCTGCGAAAGCCCCCCAGAAACAAGACCTATCCCTGTATCGGCTGTGAGAAATGCGAGCGGGCGTGCCCGCGCGGCATTGTGCCGTGGAAGGTCCTGAGAGAGATACAAAGCGCCAGTCCGGACCCGGTCAGGATGCTGAACGTGCAGAAATGCATCGGCTGCTCGGCCTGCGCCGTCGCCTGCCCTTCCGGAATCGACCTGCCCGCCGCCGTTTCGAAGGCGGCGGCCTATAAGAAAAGCGGTGACTTCGATTGACGCTGCATGAAGCGAGAGCCCCTTTTGTAAAAAGCGAAGCCTCCGTAGCTTCCATGATGCGCGACGTGCTGTTCGCGCTTGCCATGCTGCTCGTTCTGCCCGTGGTGCACTACGGGCCGCGCCCGCTCGTGATGGCGGGCGTGACCATGCTGGCTTGTGCGGTCTGTGAGATTGCGTTCAGTCTGATCCAGACAAAGAGCATCAGCCTTTCCGACGGGTCCTCCCTTGTCACGGGGATGATGATCACCATGCTGATGCCGCTCAACGCTCCCCTGTGGCTGCCCTGTGCGGCGGCCGCCTTTGCGATTCTGGCCGCGAAGATGCCGTTCGGCTCCATCGGGCATACGCCGTTTAATCCGGCGGCGTCCGGCGTCGCCTTCGCCGTGCTGTGCTGGCCGAAGGAGATGTTTTCCTATTTCGATACGGCGGCCGCTCAGACGATTCCGCCGTATCAGGATTTTACCGCTGTGCTGGCCCCTTCGCCGGCCGCCGTTTTAAAAAGCGGGCTGAAGCCGGGTATCCTGCCGCTCGACATGCTGTGGGGCGTGTTTCCCGGCCCGCTGGGAACGACCGGAATTCTGGTGATCTGCGCCTGCGGGCTTTTCCTGTTCCTGAAACGCACGGCAAGATGGGAAATCACGGTTTCGTTTTTGGCCGCCGCCGTGCTGATCGCAGCGCTTTTTCCCAGAATCGCGTGCGGCCCGCTGACCTCTGTGAAGTACGAACTGATGTCGGGATCCCTGCTTTTCTGTTCCGTGTTCATGGTCACCGACCCGGTGACCGCCCCGCACAGGATACCGGGACGTATTTTTTACGGCGCCTTTGCCGGTTTTCTGGTGATGATGTTCCGGCGCTTCGGCGCGTTTGAACAGGGGGCCGTCTTCGCCGTCATCATTGCCAACGCCGCCGCCCCGCAGATTGATTCTCTGCTGCTGGGGGCGCTGAGACTGGGGGAGGAACCGTATGACGAATAAGAAAACCCTGCTGCGCGAAACGGGCACGATCTTTTTGAACGGGGCGTTTTTCAAAAATCCCGTTCTGGTCGGCGCGCTCGGGCTTTACCCCGTTGTTGCGGGCGGCTACAATATGAGGAACGCCGTTGAGCTGTCCCTCCTGTTCCTGTTCCTGACCCTGCCGCTGTCCCTTTTGCTCTGCCTGGTGGGGGAAATGATGCCCCTGTGGATCCGTCCGGGGCTGGTCCTGACGGTTTCCGCGGTTCTGTATCTGCCCGCCGCGTGGCTGACGGAAAAGCTGCTCCCCGGATCGGTGACCGCCCTGGGTATGTTCGCCGCTCTGATGATCGGCAACTCCATGCTCCTTTCCCGCGCGAACGATTACGCGCCCACCCATATCGGCTGGGCGGTGGCTGCGGACGCTCTGGGGTGCTCCGCCGGCTTCGCCGCGGTTATCTGCCTGAGCGCCGCTGTCCGGGAGCTCTGGCTCAAGGGCAGCCTGTGGCACACCAACATGGGGGTGTACGGCACCGCCGACGCGGGCGTTTCCCTGCCGTTTTTCGGCTTCATCCTGCTGGGGTTTTTCGCCGCGTTCGTCCAGTGGGTAAATGAAAAGCGCGGTAAAAAAGCCGGCAGAAGGAAGGTGCCCCGCATATGAACACCTTTGTACGGATGCTTTTGACCGCGCTTCTGGCGGTCAGCACGGAAAATATCCTGTTTGCCGGGGGCATCGGGTTCAGCCGCGTGCTCCGCGCGGGGCGCAGGCCGAAAATGCTCGGAATGTATTCCGCCTTCGTGACGGTCTTTACGCTGATTTCCATGGCTGCGGCTTATTTTCTCGGCCCGCTGCTTGCGGGCAGCCAGACGCTGATTGTCCTGCGGCCGGCCCTGCTGGCTTTTTGCAGCGCGGCGGCCTATCTGATCGCGGCGGCTGTCCTGAAAACCTTTTCCGCGCGGTTTTACAGGAAATACGGGCAGATTCTGGCCCCGGCGGCAATGAATACGGTCGTGCTCTCCATGCCGTACGTGCTGAAAAGCCTGAAGCTCGCTTTGCCGGACGCCGTCGGCTTTGCCCTCGGCACGGGCGCGGCGTTCTTTCTGGCCGCCCTCGTCTTTTCCCATACGCCGGAAATCTGCAGGAATCCGGACATGCCCAAAGCGTTCAGCGGGCTGCCCGCCGTGCTGATCTACGTCGGGATCCTGTCCATGGCCTTCGCGGGCTTTACCGGCGGAAAACTGTTTTAGATCCGTTGGGTTCAACACATCAGAAAGGCTCCCCTGACAAGCGCCGCGTCCGCGTCTGTCAGGGGAGCCTTATGGAAAGCAGGTTCAGTATTTGATCGCGCTGAAAAAATCGTCGATCTGGTTTTTATAGGTTGTGGTCGCCTTGCCGTACACAACGGTTTTATTCATCCGCACCAGAATATGGTTCAGCTCGCCGTTTACAAGGGTGTATTTATTATAGGAGGAGGAGTCGATGTTCTTCGCGTCGCCGTCCGTGCCGGAGGTAATGCTCGACTTAAGGTTCGTGTACATCTCCGTCGCGGCGCTTTCCGAGGAGAAGGAAAGAAACGCCAGCTCCGTGCCGGTCTCGCTTTTGACCGCGCTCAGGTATTTTTCCGCGTTTGCGCCGGCGGAGGAGTCCGTCACCGTAAACCCGGCCGCTTCCGCCTGCTTTTTAAATTCGTCCGCCGTAACCGGCGTGCGCGCCGAACAGCCCGCGAACGCGAACAGGGCCGCCGCCGCAAGGACCGCGGCGCATAATTTTATCAGCTTTTTCAATGTAAAACCTCCATTTATTCGGGAAAACTTAATATGAATTATTATAGTACGGGTTCCTTCCTTTTACAAGTATTACCGCATTTCCCCAAAACATAAACACGGACCGCGCGGCCCTCGGGAGCAAAAAGAAAAAATTTTCCCAAAATCATCCTTGTCAAATCCTGCATAGCAAAGAGATTCCTGCGGATAATAAGCACAGACAACACCGCACAGGAGGTAATAAAATTGAAAGCCACAGGAATAGTCAGAAGAATTGATGATTTAGGCCGCGTTGTCATCCCAAAGGAGATCCGCCGCACGCTTCGCATACGCGAGGGCGACGCGCTTGAAATTTTTACCGATACGCAGGGAGGGGTCATTTTTAAGAAATACTCGCCGGTGGGCGAGCTGTCCACCTTCGCCGGACAGTACGCGGATGTGCTGAGCAAAGCGATCAACGCGCCCGCCATTATCTGTGACCGCGACCATGTCGTCGCGGCGGCCGGCGTTTCGCGCAAGGAATTCCTGGAGCGCCGCGTGACCCCCGAGCTTGAGGAATGCATGCAGAGCCGCACGAACTTTATCAGCAAGGGAAAATCCGCGTTCCGGCCCGTGGAGGGCGTGGACAGGACGGCGGAAGTCGTTTATCCCATCATCGCTTCCAGCGACGTGACCGGAGCGGTGGTCCTGCTCGGAAACGACGGCGACGAGGTTCCCACGGAAAGCGAAACCAAGCTCGCGCAGGTCGCGGCGTCCTTCCTGGGAAAACAGATGGAGGAATAAGCGTATTATTCACTTTTCCCCTTGCATTCGTTGTTTTGTTGTGATATTATAAATAAGTAATATTATGAAGGATGAAAGAGTGGGGCGACCCGCTCTTTTGTTTGTATTATGAGGTGAACAGGGTTGGCTTATAAGAAAAAGAACGGAAATACCGTTGAGGCGGTATGGAAGCTTGCCGCGCCGATCGCGGCCGGGCTGGGGCTTTCCGTCTGGGACGTCCGCTTCCTGAAAGAGGGAGCCGACTGGTTTCTGAGGATTTTTATTGACAAAGAGGGCGGCGTGGGCATCGAGGACTGTGAAAAAATGAGCCGCGCGATCAACGGCCCGCTTGACGAACTCGACCCGATCGACCAGTCGTACTGCCTGGAGGTCTCCTCCCCGGGAATCGACCGGGAGCTTGTGCGAGGGGAGCATTTTCAGGCGTTTCTGGGTTCCGTGGTGCGCGTGAAGCTGATCCGCCCCCTGGAGGACGGGCGGCGCGAGCTGACCGCCGTACTGGAAGATTACGGGGAGAATACCATGGTCCTTCAGACGGAGGAAGGAGTAACGATTTCACTCGCCGCCAGGGATGCCTCGTCGGTGCGGCTGGTGGATGATGATATTGTTGGAGGTATTGAGGAATGAACAGCGAAGTTTTCGAGGCCCTTGCTCTGTTGGAAAAGGAAAGGGGGATCCCGGTCGACTTTATGCTCGACAGGATCAAAAAGGCGATTGTCACGGCCTGCAAAAACAGCTACGGCAACGAGGACTGTGTGATAAACATGGATTCGGCAAAAGGGACGTTCGAAGTTTATCTGCACAAGACCGTCGTTGAGGACATAAGCGACCAGGGAAAAGAGATCCTGTTGGAGGACGCGCGCAAAATCGACCCGAAAACAGGCGTCGGCGAAGTGGTCGGCGTTCAGCTGAACACCAAGGAATTCGGACGCATCGCGGCGCAGACCGCCCGCAACATCATCCGGCAGGGCATCCGCGACGGCGAGCGCGGCCAGATGCTGCAGGAGTTCCAGAGCAAGCATCAGGAGCTGGTCAGCGCTTTGGTGGAGCGGGTAGACCCCCGCACGGGCGCGGCGACGCTTCTGATCGGCAAGGCCGAGGCCGTTCTGCCCAAAAGCGAGCAGGTCGGCGACGAAAAGCTGACGGAGGGCAGCCACATCAAGGTGTACGTGGTCGACGTCAAGGAAACCGAGAAAGGCCCGCGCGCCATGATCAGCCGTGTCCACCCCGACCTGGTCAAAAGATTGTTTGAAACCGAGGTGCCCGAAATTTACGACGGCACGGTGGAGATAAAGGCGGTTTCCCGCGAAGCGGGGTCCCGCACAAAAATCGCGGTCCTGAGCCATAACCCGGACGTTGACGCCGTCGGCGCCTGCATCGGCTCCCGCGGCGCGCGCGTTTCCAATATCGTAAACGAGCTGGGCGGCGAAAAGATCGACATTGTGGAGTACAGCGAGGACCCGGCGCAGTTTATCGCCTCCGCGCTGTCGCCCGCGGACGTCCTTTCCGTCACCCCGGCACAGGACGGCTCCCACGCGTGCCGCGTGACCGTGCCGGACGGCCAGCTTTCCCTCGCGATCGGCAACAAGGGGCAGAACGCCCGCCTTGCCGCCAAGCTGACCGGCTGGAAGATAGACATCAAGCCGGAAAGCGGCTTCTTCGGCGAGGAAGAGCAGAAGTAAATTCTTTTGGAACAGGCGGTGTATGGGATGCATGAAAAAAAAGTACCGATGCGGATGTGCTCGGGGTGCGGAGAGATGAAACCGAAAAAAGAGCTTGTGCGGGTGGTAAAATCGCCCGAACAGGAAATTTCTCTTGATTTGACAGGACGCAGGCCGGGGCGCGGCGCATATGTGTGCAGGAGCATAGACTGCCTGAAAGCGGCGCGAAAGGCGAGAAGATTTGAAAAAGCCTTCTCCTGCAAAATCCCCGACGAGGTATTTGACCGTATGGAGGAGGAAATCAGCCGGAATGAATGAAAAAATCTTACATCTTCTCGGCATTGCCCGCCGGGCCGGAAGGCTTTCGCTCGGCAATGACGCGGCGATCGAATCGCTGAGAAGGGGAAGCGCCGCGCTGGTACTGCTGGCGGCGGACCTTTCCCCCCGAACCGCCGGAGGCGTCCGCCAGGCGGCCGGGGAAGCAGGAACCGCGGTGGTCACCTGCGGGGCGGGAATGGACGAAATCAGCATGGCTCTTGGAAAGCGAACCGGAGTTGTAGCGGTGAATGACGCAGGGTTCGCTAAAAAGCTGCTTGCGCTTTCCCGGGCACAGGCGGCCGGTACAGAGTAATGAGGAGGAATTTGATATATGATGATGAAATACAGGGTCCATGAGGTGGCAAAGGATTTGAACGTCCCGAATAAGGACGTCATTGACGCTTTGGAGAAGTATACCGGAGAAACCAAAAAACATATGACGGCTCTCAACGAAGGCGAACTCGACCTCGTTTTTGAGACGTTTACGCAGAAGAACAGCAGCGAAAACCTCGACACGTATTTCGCTCAGGCGGACCGGAAAGAGACCGTGGTGGAGCCGGAAAGGCCGGATGTCATCATCCAGCCGCAGAAGCCCGCGCCCCGTCCGCCCGTACAGCAGGCCCGTGCCCCGCGCCCCGCGCAGGGCGCGCAGCAGCAGCGGCCCGCGGCCCCGGCGCATCCCGCTCAGGGCGCGACGGCCTCCGCTCCGCCCGCGCGCAAGGCCGTAAAGCCGGGCAAGATCACGCCGGTCGGCCCCAGGCCCCCGCAGCAGCACAAGGCTCCCGCGGCGCCCAGACCGCAGCAGAGCACCATGCAGAGAAGGCCGCAGCCGTCCGGCGGCGACTCCGGCAACGCGATCAAACGCACCGAGGGCAGGATCGTAGACACGAGAGCGTCCCATGTGGAGCTTGACAAATACAACGAAAAATACGACCGCCTCGCTTCCGAAAAAATCAACACGGCCAACACCGTGCAGAAGCAGAAGCTGACCCAGCGCAGCTCCCAGTACCGCGGCAGGCCGAGGAATTCCCGCAAGGAGACGGAGGCCGAGCGTCTGCGCCGCATCGCGCTGGAGCGCAAGGCGAAGCCGATCACCATCCAGGTTCCGGAGGAAATTACGGTCGGCGAGCTGGCGCTCCGCCTGAAGGCCACCGCTGCCGAGGTCATCAAGAAGCTGATGGCTCTGGGCGTGTTTGCAGCCGTCAACGACACCGTCGACTTCGACACCGCTTCCCTCGCCGCGATGGAATTCCACGCGAAGGTCGAAAAGGAAGTCGTCGTCACCATTGAGGAACAGATCATCGACGACAGCGAGGACAAGGACGACAACCTTGTGCCGCGCGCGCCGGTCGTGGTTGTCATGGGCCACGTCGACCACGGCAAGACGTCCCTTCTGGACGCCATCCGCCACGCGAACGTCACCGCCTCCGAGGCCGGCGGCATCACCCAGCACATCGGCGCGTACCAGGTAAAGCTGGGCGAGCGCGACGTTACCTTCCTGGACACCCCGGGCCACGCCGCGTTTACCACCATGCGCGCCAGAGGTGCGCAGGTAACGGATATCGCCGTTCTGGTGGTCGCCGCGGACGACGGCATCATGCCGCAGACCGTGGAGGCGATCCACCACGCCAAGGCCGCGGACGTTTCCATTATCGTCGCGATCAACAAAATGGATAAGCCGGGCGCGAACCCGCAGCATGTCATGGAACAGCTGACGGAGTACGACCTTGTTCCGGAGGAATGGGGCGGCGACACGCCGTGCATCCCGGTTTCCGCCGTGAAGAAGACCGGCATCAAGGACCTTCTGGAAATGATCATCCTGACGGCGGACATGAAGGAACTGAAGGCCAATCCGGACCGCGCCGCCAAGGGTACCGTCATTGAGGCAAGGCTGGACAAGGGCCGCGGCCCGATCGCGACCATGCTGGTCCAGAACGGGACCCTCCGCACCGGCGATATCCTTGTCGCCGGCACCACCGTGGGCCGCGTGCGCGCCATGACGGACGCGGACGGGCAGAAGATCGAGCAGGCGGGCCCGAGCGTCCCGGTGGAGATCACCGGCCTTGACGACGTGCCGACCGGCGGCGATATCTTCAACGCCGTGTCCGACGAGCGCCTCGCGAGGGAGCTGGTGGAGCAGCGCCGCACCGAGCTGAAGGAAGAGCGGTTCAACTCCCGCACCAAGGTCACCCTTGACAATCTGTTCGACCAGATGAAGCAGGGCGACATGAAGGAGCTGCAGATCATTGTGAAGGCCGATGTGCAGGGCTCCGTGGAAGCGGTCCGCCAGTCGCTGGAGAAGCTGAGCAACGAGGAAGTCCGCGTCAACGTCATTCACGGCGGCGTGGGCGCGATCAGCGAATCCGACGTCATGCTCGCTTCCGCTTCCAACGCCATTATCGTCGGCTTTAACGTGCGGCCCGACCCGGTCGCCGAGGAAAACGCCAAGCGCGACGGCGTGGATATGCGCCTGTACCGCATCATCTACGACTGTATCGACGAAATCGAGTCCGCCCTGAAGGGGATGCTCGCGCCGAAATTCCGCGAACTGCCCCTGGGCAAGGCCGAGTGCCGCGAGGTCTATAAAATCACCAATGTGGGTACCATCGCGGGCGCCCATGTTACGACGGGCAAAATCACCCGCGCCGCACAGATTCGCGTCGTGCGCGACGGAATTGTCATCACGGAGGATAAGATCGCTTCCCTGCGCCGTTTCAAGGACGACGTGAAAGAGGTCGCCGAGGGCTACGACTGCGGCATCGGTCTGGAGCGCTTCAACGACATCAAGGAAGGGGACGTTCTGGAAGCCTTTGTGATGGAGGAATACAGGGACTGATCCCGAAAGGGTAAGATACGGAGGTAGAAAATGGCCAGCCACAGAATGGGACGGACGACCGAGGATATCAAAAGGGAGCTGACGGCAATCTTCCGCGAGCTGAAAGACCCGCGGGTACAGGGGCTGATCAGTATTGTCCGGGTGGACGTCACGAGCGATTTGTCTTACTGTACGGTTTTTGTCAGCGCAATGGAGGGGATGGAGCGGGCGAAGCAGGCCGTTACCGGCCTGAAATCGGCGTCCGGCTTTATCCGTCACGAGCTTGGCGCGCGGCTTGAGCTCAGGCATGTGCCGGAGCTTACCTTCAAAGCGACCGACTCCATCGAGTACAGCGCGAATATTTCGCGGATGCTCAACGATTTAAGGGGTGATAAAAAATGATAACCCGAAGCGAGGCGGCCGATTTTCTGCGGGAAGCCGACCGTATCCTTATTTTAAGCCACCAGTATCCGGACGGCGACACCCTGGGCGCCGCCACGGCGCTTTGCCGGGGACTGCAGAAAATGGGCAAACACGCCATGATCCGCTGTTCCGACGAGATCGTGCCGAAATACCGGTACCTTTTCAGCGGCGTGGAAGAGGAGACGTTTTCCCCCGAAACGGTCGTCGCGGTGGATATCGCCGACCTGCAGCTGATCGGGGAACCGAACCAGAGCCTTTACGGGGACAAAATCGACCTCTGCATCGACCATCACCCTTCGAACTCCGATTACGCGAAGCGCACCTGCCTGGACGCGAAAGCGGCCGCCACCTGCGAAATCATTTTCGACCTGCTCAATCTGCTGGGCGTCGAAATGGATTCCGCGATCGCGGATTGCCTTTACACGGGCATCACGACGGACACCGGCTGCTTCAAATACATCAACGTGACCCCGGCCACCTACCGTATTGCCGCGGACCTTGTTGAAAAAGGCGCCGACGGGCATCGGATCAACCGCGTGATGTTCGACACGAAAAGCCGCGCGCGCATCGATATGGAGCGCCGCGTCATGGATACGATCCGCTATTTTTACGACAACCGCGTCGCGGTCATTAAAATTACCAACGAGATGATCGCAAGCACCGGCGCGACGGAGGGCGACATCGAGGGGCTGGCCTCCATCCCCCGCGCCATCGAGGGCGTGGCCATCGGCGTGACCATCCGCGAAAAGGCGGACGGCGGGTACAAGATTTCCCTGCGGGCCCAGCCGCCGCAGAACGCTTCCGAAATCTGCGCCGTTTTCGGCGGCGGCGGACACGCGGGAGCGGCGGGATGCACCTTTAACACCACCCTGGAGGAAGCCGAGGCGCAGATGCTCGCGGAGATCGGCAGGCATCTTTAAAAACACGGAGACGGCGGGAGGGAAGCCATGAACGGGGTCATCGTAATAGACAAGCCGCAGGACTTCACCTCGTTTGACGTGGTGGCGGTGATGCGCCGCCTCTGCGGACAGAAGAAAATCGGCCACACCGGCACCCTTGACCCGATGGCCACCGGGGTTCTGCCCCTGCTTTTGGGAAAAGCGACGCGGGCGGCTTCGCTTCTGGACGACACGGACAAGGAGTACCGCGCCGGTTTTCAGCTTGGGTACCGCACCGACACACAGGATATTACCGGCAAAAAGCTGCAGGAATGCGGCGAAAGGGTCCAAAAGGCCCAAATAGAAGCCGTACTGCCTTATTTCCGCGGAAATATCTGGCAGATTCCGCCGATGTACTCTGCGGTGCAGAAAAACGGACAGCGGCTTTACACCCTTGCGCGGCAGGGGATAGAGGTGGAGCGCGACAAGCGCCCGGTTACGATTTATGAGCTGATTCTGAATGAATTTGACGAAAACACGCAGAGCGGCGCGCTGACCGTGCGCTGCTCCGCGGGAACCTATATACGGACTCTCTGCGCGGATATCGGCGAAAGGCTGGGGACGTTCGGTGTGATGTCCTCGCTGAGGAGGACGCGGGCCGCCGGATTTTCGCTGAAGGACGCGGTTTCGCTGGACGAGGCGAAGCGGCTTTCCGAACAGGGGACGCTGGAGCGGATGGTCCGGCCGACCGAAAGCCTGTTTTCCGGCCGCCCCGCGCTGCGGGTGACGGGCGCGCAGGCGCGGCGGTTCTGCAACGGCGGCGCGCTCAGTCTGGAACGCCTTCCGGGGCTGCCGGGGGACGGAACGGACGGCGCCTTTCTGCGCGTGCTCTCCCCCGAAGGAAGCTTTCTGGGGCTGGGGACCGTCGACAGGGAGAAAGCGGAGCTTTCCGTGCTTCGGCTTTTCTATGAGGAAGGGAACTGATTTTGGCGGAAAGGACCGCGGATTTTGCAAGTCTTGATACTGGAGAAGAATGCATGATGAACGTTTACTACGATTTGACGCCCGCTTTCGGCGATTCCGCCGTTGCGCTGGGCAGCTTTGACGGTTTGCATATCGGTCACAAAAAAGTGATTTCCACAGCGGTGGAGGCGAAGAAGAAGGGCCTTGTCCCAACGGTGCTCACCTTCGCGCACAACCCGCTCACCGATCTGGGCGGAAGCGCGGGCGGGGAGATCATTACGCAGGAGCAGAAAATCCGCCTGCTGGAGGAATTCGGCGTGGAACAGATGTACATTCTGAATTTTTCGGCGGTGAAGGATTTGTCAGCGGAGGAATTCGTCGGCCAGATCCTGCAAAGGGTCTGCCGAGCGAAAAAAGTCTGCTGCGGGTTCAACTTCACGTTCGGGCGCGGCGGAAAAGGGGACAGCAAGCTGCTTTCCCGCCTCTGCGGGGAGCGGGGCATGGAAACCGCCGTGACCCACGCCGTCCTGCTGGACGGCGAGCCCGTCAGCTCCACGCGCATCCGCTCCGTGATCGCGAACGGCGACGTGGACGAGGCGGCAAGGCTGCTGGGCCGGCCCTACGGGTACGTCCTGCCGGTCCTGCACGGGCGGCGGCTCGGGCGGGTGCTGGGCACCCCCACGCTGAACCAGGCGGTGCCGAAGGACTTTGTCCTTCCGCGTTTCGGCGTTTATATTTCCAGAGTGTTTTTCGGCGGGGAGCGGTACTGCGGCGTTACCAATGTGGGGATCAAGCCGACGGTGGGATCGCCCGCCGTCCTGGCGGAAACCTGGCTGACCGACTACCACGGGCCCGACATCTACGGCGAGACCGTGCGGGTGGACCTGATCCGGTTCCTCCGCCCGGAGCGCAAATTTGCCGGATTGGACGAGCTGAAAGCGGAAATACTGAAAAACGGGGAGCAGGCCAGGGAATATTTCCGGAAAAACGGCGGTTTTTCCTCCGACGCGTCATAAAATGATTTACAAACCAAAACCGGCATGTTATAATAATACAACGTTATGCCCCTTTCCCGGATTCAGGAGTAAGCCCCTTTGGGGAATTCACCGGCCTTTTTCTGTGACTGAGGGTTAATTGATGAAAGGGTGGAAACACTATGTTAAAAGAAGAAAAAACAGCGATTATTAAAGAGTACGCCACGCATGAGGGCGACACGGGTTCCGCGGAGGTTCAGATCGCGGTTCTCACCAAGAGGATCAACGACCTGACAGAGCACCTGAAGACCCATCAGAAGGATCACCATTCCCGCCGCGGTCTGCTGAAGATGGTCGGCTCAAGAAGGAGCCTGCTCAACTATTTGCAGAAAGTTGATATTGAGCGCTATCGTACGATTATTGCCAAGCTTGGTATCCGCAAGTAATTACAGTTTGTTCGGGCAGGCGGTGCAAACCGCCTGCCTTTAGGCTTTTTGTGAACAACCGTAAATTTTATGGGAAGACGCGGGACTTAGCAGTGAAACGAACAGCCGGGCTCCGGATGCTGGTTTTATTGCTAAACCTGTTACCTCCCGTATCAAATAAAAATGGAGGAACAATATGTTTGAAAATTTTAAGGTTTACGAGACGGACTTTGCCGGACGCCCGCTGGTGATCGAGACCGGGAAAATGGGACAGCTTGCGAACGGCGAATGCCTGGTCCGCTACGGCGAGACCGTCGTCCACGTTGCGGCGACCGCGTCCGCAAAACCCCGCGAGGGCGTGGATTTCTTCCCGCTTTCTGTCGATTTTGAGGAAAAGCTCTATTCCGTCGGCCGGATTCCGGGCTCCTACATTAAGCGCGAGGGCCGCCCGAGCGAAAGGGCGGTGCTGACCTCCCGCGTGATCGACCGCCCGATCCGCCCGCTGTTCCCGAAGGATATGCGCAACGACGTTTCCGTCGTCGCCACGGTGATGTCGGTCGACCACGACTGCGCGCCGGAAATCGCCGCCATGGTGGGTACCTCCATTGCGCTCAGCGTTTCCGATATCCCGTGGAAGGGTCCGATCTCCGGCGTTTCCGTCGGCTATGTGGACGGGCAGTACGTGATCAACCCGACCTCGGAGCAGCGCAAGGTTTCCAAAATGGCCGTCACCGTCGCCTCCACCGATTCCCGCATCGCCATGATCGAGGCGGGCGCGGACATCGTCAGCGACGAAGTGATGTACAACGGCATTATGGCCGGGCACGAGGCCAACCAGAAGATCATTACGTTTATCAAGGGGATTCAGGCCGAAATCGGCAAAGAGAAATTTTCCTATCCCAGCAACGAGCCGGACGAGGAAATGCTCAGCGCCGTCAAAGAATTTGCGATGGACGAGGTCAAGGCCGCGCTGGACACCGACGACAAGACCGTGCGCGACGCAAGGCTGAAGCCGGTTTATGAAATGGTACATGAGAAATTCGACGAGATTTACCCCGATCAGGCGGCCAAGATCGACGAGTGCATGTACAAAACGCAGAAATATGTCGTCCGCCGCTGGCTGCTCGACGAGAAGAAACGCGTGGACGGCAGAGGAATGGACGACATGCGCCCGCTCGCCGCGGAGGTCGACCTTCTGCCGCGCGTACACGGCTCCGGCATGTTTACCAGAGGGCAGACCCAGGTTCTGACCGTCGCCACCCTCGGTCCCGTCAGCGACAGCCAGATGCTGGACGGCATTGACGAGGAAACAAGCAAACGCTATATCCACCAGTATAATTTCCCGTCCTACTCCGTAGGCGAGACAAAACCGAGCCGCGGCCCGGGCCGCCGCGAAATCGGCCACGGCGCGCTTGCCGAAAGGGCGCTCGTGCCGGTCATCCCGTCCGTTGAGGAGTTCCCGTACGCCTACCGCCTTGTTTCCGAGGTGCTGTCCTCCAACGGCTCCACCTCCCAGGCTTCCATCTGCGGCTCCACGCTGGCCCTGATGGCCGCCGGCGTGCCGATCAAGGCGCCTGTCGCCGGTATTTCCTGCGGGCTTATCACCGAGGGCGACCGCTGGATGACCATGGTCGATATTCAGGGGCTTGAGGACTTCTTCGGCGACATGGACTTTAAGGTTGCCGGTACGCACGAAGGCATTACCGCTATTCAGATGGACCTGAAGATCGACGGCCTTACCCCCGAAATGGTCAGGGAAGCGCTGGAGAAAACCCACCGCGCAAGGGATTATATCCTTGACGAGGTCATCCTCAAGGCGATTCCGGAGCCGCGCAAGGAGCTTTCCAAGTACGCCCCGAAAATGCTGTCCACCCTGATTCCGGTTGAAAAGATCCGCGAGGTGATCGGCAGCGGCGGCAAGGTGATCCAGAAGATCTGCGCCGAGTGCGACGTGAAGGTCGATGTGGAAGAGGACGGACACGTGTTCGTTTCCGGTATCGACGCCGAAAACTGCCAGCGCGCAATGACCATTATCGATACGATCGTGAACGACCCCGAGCCGGGCGCGATTTACAACGGCAAGGTGACCCGTCTGATGGACTTCGGCGCGTTTGTGGAAATTGCGCCGGGCAAAGAGGGCCTTGTGCATATTTCCCGTCTGGACGTCAAGCGCACCGAGAAGGTGACCGACGTCGTCAACGTCGGCGACGAAATCATGGTCAAGGTGCTGGAAATAGACGACAAGGGCCGGCTGAACCTTTCCCGCCGCGACGCTCTGATCGAGGTGGAGGGCCTTACCCCGGAAAACGAGATTTCCGATTCTCCCCGCCGTCCCGCGCCGCGCCGCGACGACCGCCGCCGTGATGACCGCCGTGACGACCGTCCCCGTGCAAGCAACGGCTTTATCGCGAACACCAACAAGCCGCGCGAACCGAAGGACTAAGCGGAATCAACTTCATTTTATAAAAGAGAACTCCCGGAGGACAATTCCGGGAGTTTTTTATTTGCAGAGGAAATTTTTCCGCCTGGTTCCGGGGGGAATGAGGGACTCCCCCAGCCGCTTCGCGGCAGCCCCCTCGGGGAGAGGGCCGAACCCCTGCCTCCCTCTGTGAGGGAGGTGGCGCGCCCGGCGCGTCGAAGGGAGTTTCGGAGCATCAGACTTCGATTGAACGTAAACTGATTGGAAGCATCGCCGTAGGCGCTTGCCGACCGCATGGTCCGGGGGGAGGGACGGCCTCCGCCCGGCCAAGCATATGTTAAACTCCTCCACCAAGTGGCGGCCCCTTCAAAAATGGGGGCCGGGTTGTAATCTTTCAGTCAGGGACCCTATATCGGACTCCCTCAGTCAGGCTTCGCCTGCCAACTCCCTCAAAGAGGGAGCCTAAAGAGAGCGACCCCCCTGCCCCCCTCCGTGAGGGAGGTGGCGCGCCCGGCGCGTCGAAGGGAGTTTCGGAGCATCAGACTTCGATTGAACGTAAACTGATTGGAAGCATCGCCGTAGGCGCTTGCCGACCGCATGGTCTGCCCTCAGGCCGGGCGGGCCCCTACTTTCGATCTTGTACGAAAGTAGGCAAAGTACGCGCAGGGGGATTTTTAATTCCCGGCGGGAGGGTTCCATAAAATCCCCCTGCACCCCCGGGGTATCCCCAAAGTGCCTTTGTGTGGCACGATACTGCTGTGGTTTTCATTGACGGGGTACGGGAAGGCAGGATTTGGCCCCCTCCTCGAGGGGGCTGGCAGGCGGAGCCTGACTGGGGGAGTCAGACTACTCTCATCTTAGATAAGAACATCGCCGCAGGCGCCTGCCGACCGCATGGTCCGGGGGGAGGGACGGCCTCCGCCCGGCCAAGCATATGTTAAACTCCTCCACCAAGTGGCGGCCCCTCAAAAACGGGGCCGAAAAAAGAAGTTTTCAAGGAATTAAAAATTTAACACAAAAAGGACCGGCGGGAAAAGCCAAAATGGGGGACTCTCGCCGCCGGCCTTCCTGCGGCAAGGCACAAAAAAACGCCGTACAGGAAAAATTTCCATATACAACGTCGCCAAAGTGCCGCGGACCCAAGATACCCCCTGTACAAAATGGAGAACAGGCGGTATAATAGTAACCGCAAAGCGCTGAGTATTCAGCTGTGTATGGAGAGTGTGCTCCGTATGCAGGGCGGTTGGTATTCCCGTACCTTCCGCCTGCTTTGCACTTTTTATTCGTGCCTTACGAATCGATTATAGCGCGTTTTTTTCATTTGTGCAATAGATAATGGAAAAATAGGAAAAAATAAGGGAATGGATCGGGCCGCGCCGCTTTTGCCCGAAAAAGCGCCGGGGTTTGCGGAATTTTCCGTTTGTTTAAAAGATATTTCTTCAAAATCCAAGCGGATTATGGTATAATTTAAGGTATAAAATTTTTAGGAGAATGAAACATGTCGGCTGTAACACAGGCAAAAAGAATCGTCGTGAAGGTGGGTACCTCCACCCTTACTTACGAAAACGGGAAACTGAACCTGCGCAGGATGGAAACGCTGTGCAAGGTGCTGACCGATCTTCAGAGCGCGGGCAGGGAAATCGTCCTTGTCACTTCCGGGGCGATCGGCGTCGGCGTCGGAAAGCTCGGGCTGCCGGAACGGCCGCCGGAAACGGAGAAAAGACAGGCGATCGCCGCGGTGGGCCAGTGCGAGCTGATGTTCATGTACGATAAGCTGTTCGGCGAGTACAACCAGACGGTCGCGCAGGTGCTGCTGACCGGGGACGTGGTCGCGAACGAGCACAACAAGCAAAATACCCAGAACACCTTTAGCGAACTGATCAAAATGAGAATTATCCCGGTCGTCAACGAAAACGACTCCGTCGCCATCGACGAGCTGCTGGGCAGCAATTTCGGCGACAACGACACCCTGTCCGCAACGGTCGCCGCTCTGGTGGACGCGGACCTGCTGGTCATCCTGACGGACATCGACGGCCTGTACGACGCGAATCCCCGCGTGGACCCCGAAGCAAAGCGCATCCCCTATGTGGCGCAGGTCACGGACGAGGTCCGCGCGCTGGCGGGCGGGACCGGCTCCAACCGCGGGACGGGCGGAATGAGCACCAAGGTGAGCGCGGCCGCGATCGCGAACGAGGCGGGCATCCCCTGCTGCGTGATGAGCGGCGCGGACCCGAGGACGCTGTACCGGCTTTTCGACGGTGTACAAATAGGGACACTTTTCGGCACGAAAAAGCAGTAAGATAAGAAGGGGTGATATCATGACCGTTTTAGAACAAATGGGGAAAAACGCGAAGGAAGCCGCCCGCGTTCTTGCCTCGGCGGGCGCGAAGAAAAACACCGCGCTTTCCGCGATGGCGGCGGCGATTGAAAACGGGGAAAACGAAATCCTTTCCGAAAACGAAAAGGATCTGAAAGCCGCCCGGGAAAACGGCATGAGCGAATCCCTGCTGGACCGGCTGACGCTGAACCCCGCCAGGATCAGGGGGATGGCGGAGGGAATCCGCGGCGTAGCGGCGCAGACCGATCCGATCGGGACGGTGGTGGGCGGCGGCGTGCGGCCCAACGGCCTGAAAATTGAGCAGGTGCGCGTGCCGCTCGGCGTCATCGGCATTATTTACGAAGCAAGGCCCAACGTCACGGCGGACGCCGCGGCGCTCTGCCTGAAGGCGGGGAACGCGGTCATTCTGCGCGGCGGCAAGGAAGCCATCCGCTCCAACACCCGCATTGCCGAAATCATGCGCGCCGCAACAGAGGAAGCCGGGCTGCCGAAAGACAGCATCCAGCTGGTACGGGACACCAGCCGCGCGTCCTCTGTGGAAATGATGCAGCTTACCGGAATGATCGACGTGCTGATCCCGCGCGGGGGCCGGGGGCTGATTCAGTCCGTGGTCCGGAATTCCCGCGTGCCGGTGATCGAGACCGGCTCGGGCAACTGCCACGTCTATGTGGACGATTCCGCCGATATCGATATGGCGGCGAATATTATTGATAACGCAAAGACCTCGCGCCCGTCCGTCTGCAACGCGATCGAGACCGTGCTTGTCCACCGGGACATCGCCGAAAAGGCGCTGCCGGCCATCAAGGCGCGGCTCGACGGGAAGAACGTGGAAATCCGCGGCTGCGGGCGGACGAGGGAGATCCTCGGCCCCGGCGTGATTCCCGCGGTGGAAGAGGACTGGGCGACCGAATATCTGGATTATATCCTCGCGGTCAAGGTGGTAGGCGGCATCGACGAGGCGATTGAGCATATCGCGCGGTATTCCAGCGGCCACAGCGAGGCGATCGTGACAAAAAGCTATGAAAACGCGCAGAAATTCACGGAGCAGGTGGATTCCGCGGCGGTGTACGTCAACGCTTCCACCCGTTTTACCGACGGGGGCGAATTCGGGCTGGGCGCGGAAATCGGCATTTCCACGCAGAAGCTGCACGCGCGCGGGCCGATGGGCGCGAATGAACTGACGTCTACGAAGTTTATTATCAGCGGCAGCGGCCAAATAAGATAGAATACGGAGTATTTTTAAATGAGTAAAAAACAGCGAAGGAAGATAGAGGGGTTCTCGGCCGACTACCGCGGCGTGTACGGCGACAAACCGGCGGAACAGCCGGAGACCGCGGAGCCGCCGCAGGATATTGAAATCGACGATTTCCTGCCGGAGGAGCAGCAGGACGAGGGCGAGGAGCTTTTGACCAAATGGGACGACGGGCTGGAGCCGGAGCCGGAAGAACCGGAGGTGCCGGAAAGACCCGCCGGGACGGTACGGCGCAGGCGGCGCCGCTACGGAGTGGCGGTCGGCGCGCTGGTGCTGATCCTCGCGCTGGTCGGCGTCGGGTTCATTGCCGCCGCCATCGGGAAAAGCATCTATTTCGCGGCGACCGACGACAGCAAGCTGCGCGTCTACGATTCCTTCCTCACCACCGTCGTGATGCAGGACCCGAAGCCCTTCGCGTCCCCCGATAAGGCCGACGAGGAGTTTGTCCTGAACGCTTCCCTGTGGAAAACCATCACGGAAAACAACGGGACCAATTACAACAGCTACGACGACACGGGCAGAATCCTGGTCCCGCTCGGCGACGTGGTGGACTCCTGCCGCGCGCTGTTCGGCCCGGACTGTCAGCTTCAGCCGAAAACGCCCGCAGAGGAAACCTTCTTTGAGTACAATTCGGAGGAAAACCAGTTCCACGTGGCGCTGTACTCTTCGGACAGCAGCTTTCTGCCCTATACGGAGAGCGCGAAAAAACAGGGCGACAGTACCGTTCTGCATGTCGGCTACGTTTCGCCCAGCGATACGTGGCGCACACAGACGACCAGTGCCGTCGCCGCTCCTACCCCCACCAAATATATGGATTACGTGCTGAAAACCGACCCCTCTACCGGGCAGGAATATATTTACGCCATCCAGGCCCCGGAGGGCTGACGGTCACAGAACCAGATACATCAGCGCGAAAACCAGCCCGATGTCGGCCTTTTCCTCCGTCAGCAGAAGAATCAGCACCAGAAGCAGCGTGCGCTCGCTGTCGCTCATCAGGCTGTCGAAAATATCCTTGACGGGGGTAAGCGGGCCGTAGGACGGCTCGCGTTCGCGCTGCTGCCCGGCTTCCGGCGCGGGAACATGCTGCGGGGCCGGAGTAGGGGCGCTGTGCTGCTGCGGGGCCGGGGAAGGCTGCGCAGCGGGCGCGGCCGGCGGACCGGGCGCGCTTTGGTTCAGCGGCGGGGCGGGGACCCGGGCCCTCGCCTGCATTTCCCGCGCCCTGCGGATCGCGTCCTGCTGCAGGCGCTGAAAATCATAAGGATAATTATCAGCCATGATTTACACCTCAGAATATTCCGCTGCTTTTGAAAAGAGGAAGGAGCCGCATCAACTGCAAAAGCTTGATGGCCTCATCAAGCTTTTTTTGACGCTCCTCGCTGAGAAGGGGCCGCAGGGCGTGCAGAAACCTTGTGCTGTCGTCTTCCTGACGGAAGCTGGAAAGCAGCGGCGCGATTTTTGTCATCATTTGCAGAGCATCGGCGTCGATCCCGAGCGGAGAACCGCCGTCGGGCGGCTCCGGTGGGGGAGCGTCGCCGTCTGCCGCCGGCTCCGCCGCCGCGCCGCCCAACAGGCCGTTGGCAAGCCCCTTGAGCTTATCCATGGCACCCGGACTCTTTAACAGCTCACTGAGCATAGCGGCAAGATCGTCCATTTATTTTCCTCCCGAAAATTTCTTTAAAAGTTCCTGAGCCTGTGGTGTGCTGAGTATTTTTTCCGTAGCGGTTTTGTCGGCAAGCACATCCTGCAGCTTCTTGCGGTCCGTCGGACTAAGCTGGTTGATCAGGCTTTCCAGCAGCTGTTTTTGTGCATCGTTGTTTGGCATACAATCACCCCGCTATCATTGTATGATGCGGGAGTTTCATATATGACGGCGGAAAGCCGCCGCCATTCGGAGGTTTTTTAAAATGCGGATTTTAGTGGTTTCAGACACGCACAGGGACGCGTACGCCCTGCGCGAGGCAATTTTAAAACAGCCCGCCGCCGAGGTGGTCATCCACCTGGGGGACGGGGCGGAGGAAGCACAGGAAATCCAGAGCAGCTTCCCTGAAAAAATGTTTCTTCTGGTGCGCGGGAACTGCGACTGGGGTTCCACGCTGCCGGTGGACGGGGACATCACCCTTTCCGGCAAGCATATTTTCTATACTCATGGTTATACCTATAATGTTAAATACGGATTGTATACGGCAACTGAGGCGGCGCGGAGCCGCAAGGCGGACATCCTTTTGTTCGGCCACACCCATTACGCGATGACGGATTACGAGGACGGGCTGTATATCATGAATCCCGGCAGCCTGAACGGGAGCCGGGGCACTTACGGAATCCTCGATATTACGAAGAACGGCGTCGTCACAAATATCGTGAAAATCTGATTGACACTTTTCGGAACAAATGGTAATCTTAATGGGAATTAAAAACTCTGAAATCCCCGGGCCCGCCGGGAGCGGCTCCCTCCGGCGCACCCCCAAGGGGGCTGCCGCAAAGACAGGCGATGGAGTTCTATATTTTGGAAAGGAATGTTTTTCATGACGGAATATGAAAGATGGCTCAATACGAAGCTGGACGACCCGGACTTGACCGAAGAACTGGAAAAAATTCAGAATCAGCCCGAAGAGATCAACGACCGTTTCTACCGCAATCTGGAATTCGGCACCGGCGGCCTGCGCGGCGTGATCGGCGCGGGCACCAACCGGATGAATGTTTATACCGTCCGCAAGGCGACGCAGGGCCTTGCCAATTATCTGAACAAGCACGGAAAGTCGCCGTCCGTGGCGATCGCGTACGACAGCCGCATCAAATCGGATGTTTTCGCGCGCGAAAGCGCCGCGGTGCTGGCCGCGAACGGGATTCAGGCGCATATTTATCCGTGGCTTTCCCCGACGCCCACGCTTTCTTACGCGGTGCGTTATCTGCACTGTGACGCGGGCATCTGCATTACCGCCAGCCACAACCCCGCAAAATATAACGGGTACAAGGCTTACGGCAGCGACGGCTGCCAGATCGCCCTTGAAATGGCGGACGAGGTTTTAAGTGAGATCAACAGCCTTGATATTTTCGACGACGTAAAGCGCGTAAATTTTGACGACGCCGTAAAAGCGGGAACCGTCAGCTATATTCCGGACGAAGTGATCGATTCCTTCCTGGAAGAAGTGATGAAACAGCGGGTCTTTACGGAAAAATGCGAGGGGCTGAAGGTGGTCTACACGCCGCTGAACGGGACGGGGCGCGTCTGTGTCACCCGGATCCTGGACAAAATCGGCGTGAAGGACGTTGCCGTCGTGCCGGAGCAGGAATTCCCGGACGGCACCTTTGCCACCTGCCCGTTTCCGAACCCGGAAATCAAAGAGGCGCTGCAGAAGGGGCTTGACCTTTGCGAGAAGGTACAGCCGGACCTGCTGCTTGCCACCGATCCGGACTGCGACCGCTGCGGGATCGCCGTCAACCAGCACGGCAAGTTCATCCTGATGAGCGGCAACGAGGTGGGCGTGCTTCTGCTCGACTTTATCGCCCGCGGCCGCCTGCAGAACGGTACCATGCCGAAAAATCCCGTGGCGGTGACCACCATTGTCAGCACCGACATGACGGCGGCTGTCGCAAAGGACTACGGAATCGAGCTGCGGCACGTGCTGACCGGGTTCAAATACATCGGCGACCAGATCGCCCTTCTGGAGGAGAACGGGGAAGCCGACCGCTATATCTTCGGTTTTGAGGAGAGCTACGGCTATCTTTCCGGCGGGTATGTCCGCGACAAGGACGCTGTGGACGCCAGTATGCTGATCTGCCAGATGGCTTACGATTACCGTAAAAAGGGCATGACCCTTGTGGACGCGATGGACGCGCTTTATCAGAAATACGGCTACTACGAAAACAGCCAGGTCAGCTTCGGCTTTGAGGGCGAGGACGGGATGATCCGGATGGACTGCATCATGGAGAACCTGCGCGCAAACGCGCCGAAGGAGATCGTCGGATGCGGGGTCGCCGGCTGGAGCGACTACAAAACCTCAAAGCGGTGTGACGGCGGCACCATGAGCGATATTTTGCTGCCGAAATCCAACGTGCTGGAGTACCGGCTGGAAAACGGGAGCAAGCTGACGGTGCGCCCCAGCGGGACGGAACCGAAAATCAAGATTTACATTTCGGCTATGGGCGCGGATAAGGAAAAATCGACGGCGCTGGTGGAGAAACTGAAGGATACGGCGCCCGGCGCTTTGGGAATCGGTTAAAAAATAAATTTTAAATAAACGAGAAAAAAGGTTGACAAAATCAAAATTTTAGGATATACTAAGAATAGTATACAGTACGAACAATCGTGGTTTGCGCGATATATTGGAATTAGCGCCATGCATCTTGCATACTGTCCATGTGGGCGGTAAGGTCTGTATAGGTTGAGAGGTTAAGGATTTTTTCCTTAACCTCTTTTTTGACGTAAAAATGCCGTATCTGTCAGACTCCCTCCAGACCATGCGGTCGGCAGTCATGAGTGAAACTCCTTCCGTCGCGCCGGGCGCGGACCATGCGGTCAGCAGTTGTATGTTGAATCGGTTTTAGAGGACCCCGAAACAAATCCCTCTAAGAGGGAGGCAGGGGATTCGGCTCCCTCTTTGAGGGAGTCCCCCCGCTTTTCCGTACCTCCGTCAATGAAGACCATAGCAGTATCGTGCCACACAAAGGTACTTTGGGGATAACCCGGGGGTGCAGGGGGATTTTATGGGACCCTCCCGCCGGGAATTAAAAATCCCCCTGCGCGTCCTTTGCCTACTTTCGGACAAGAGCGAAAGCAGGGGCCCGCCCGGCCTGAGGGCAAAGCTAATGTTCAGCTCCTACTTGCGGCGATGCTCTAATGTAGCAGGCGGAGACTCCTTCCGTCGCGCCGGGCGCGGATCATGCGGTCGGCATGCGCCTACGGCGACGCTTCCAATTGACTTACGTTAAATCGGGAGTGGAGTGCTCCGAGACTCCCTCCGTCGCGCCGGGCGCGACACCTCCCTCAAAGAGGGAGGCAGAGGGGATTTGGAGTCAGCAGGACGAGCAAATCTTCGGCCCAAACCTCAAAAAAGCCCTTTCTCTGAAAAGAGAAAGGGCTTTTGGCGAACAGATATCAGATTCTTGCCACGCCGGTTTTACGGGCGGCTTCCGCGACGGCCTTCGAAACAGCGGCGGCCACGCTGCGGTCGAGCGCGCTCGGGATGATGTACTCCGCGGAAAGCTTATCGTCGGTGACGAAGCCTGCGATCGCGTAAGCCGCGGCGATCTTCATCTCATCGTTGATATCGCTTGCGCGGACGTCCAGCGCTCCGCGGAAAATGCCGGGGAAAGCCAGAACGTTGTTGATCTGGTTCGGGAAATCGCTGCGGCCGGTACCGACCACCGCGGCGCCCGCTTCAAGAGCCAGGTCGGGCATGATTTCCGGCGTCGGGTTCGCCATGGGGAACAGGATGGGGTCTTTGTTCATGCTCCTGACCATTTCCTGGGTCACGCAGCCCGGAGCGGAAACGCCGATGAACACATCCGCGCCCTTGAGCACGTCCGCAAGGCTGCCGCTGCGCTTGCTGCGGTTGGTGATCGCGGCCATTTCCTTCTTTTCGGCGTTGAGACCCTCGCGGCCCTCATAAATGGCGCCGCTGCGGTCGCACATGATGACGTCCTTCAGGCCGAGCGCGATCAGCAGCTTGATGATGGCGATCCCCGCCGCGCCCGCGCCGCTGGTGACGACCCGGATTTCGTCAAGCTTCTTTCCGGTGAGCTTCAGCGCGTTGAGCATGGCGGCAAGGGTGACGACCGCGGTGCCGTGCTGGTCGTCGTGGAAAATCGGAATATCGCAGCACTCTTTCAATTTTCTTTCGATTTCAAAACAGCGGGGAGCGGAGATATCCTCCAGATTGACGCCGCCGAAGCTGCCCGCGAGCAGACGGACGGTGTTGACGATGTCGTCCACTTCCTTGGAACGGACGCAGAGAGGAATCGCGTCCACGTCGCCGAAAGCCTTAAACAGGGCGCATTTGCCCTCCATGACCGGCATGCCCGCTTCCGGGCCGATGTCGCCGAGCCCGAGCACCGCGGTGCCGTCGGTGACAACCGCCACAAGGTTGGAGCGGCGGGTCAGTTCGTAACTTTGGTTGACATCCTTTTGAATTTCAAGGCAGGGCTGGGCAACGCCGGGGGTGTAAGCGAGCGACAGATCGTCGCGCGTGTTCAGCGGCGCGCGGCAGACGACCTCAATCTTGCCTTTCCATTCGCGGTGAAGTCTGAGCGATTCCTTTGCGTAATCCATTTATATACATCCTTTCAAATTAGATATCGAGAGAAGCGATGGTACTCTTCAGAACATTGGCGCTGGCAAGCAGTTTTTCCTGCTCCTCGGCGGTCAGCTCGGGCGCCTTCATGCTGCTGATGCCGTGGCAGTCAAGGACAAACGGAAGGCTGAGGCAGACGTCGTCAATGCCGTAGGCGCCGTGGATCATGCCGGAAAGAGTGGTGACGGTGTTCGTGTCGCGGAGGATGCACTCGCAGATACGGCGCGCGGAAAGGGCGATCGCGTAGTAGGTCGCGCCCTTCAGGCTGATGACCTGCGCGCCGGAGGTGTGGACATCGGTTTCAATCGCCGCAAGGTCCAGCTCCTTGAAATCGGGGTTCTTGTCGCTCATGCTGTTGAGATAGGTTTTCAGCGGGATGCCGCCGACGCTGGTGAGGGACCACGGCACCATGGAAGAATCGCCGTGCTCGCCGAACATATAGGCATGGATATTTTTCGGGCTGATTCCGAGCGTACGCGCAAGGCTCTCGCGCAGACGGCTGGAATCAAGCAGCGTACCGGAGCCGAAAACGTGCGATTCCGGAAGGCCCGTTGTTTTCAGGATCGTGTAGGTGATGATGTCCACCGGGTTGCTGACAACGACATAAATCGCGTCCGGCGCATAACGCACGGCCTGTGGCATGACGCTCTTGATGATGTTGACGTTGCCCTGCGCAAGGTCGATTCTGGACTGTCCGGGTTTGCGCGCGCAGCCCAGGGTCACGATGACGATGTCGGAATCCCTGATTTCCGGGTAATCGCCGGCGTAGATGTTTACCGGCGGGCACAGCGCGGTCCCCTGGATAATGTCCATGGCCTCGCCCTTCGCTTTGTTCTGGTTGATGTCCACCAGAACGATCTCGGACGCCATTCCGTCCAGAGTGAGCGTATATGCGATTGTGGCGCCTACGTTTCCTGCGCCGAGGATGCTGATCTTATTCCCTTTTTTCATGACAATCCCTCCAAATATAATATTAGAATTTACAAAATGGGGCGTTTATACTCACGACTTCAAACAGGCAGGAAATCATTGCTAATTTCTCTTAGAGACGAAAATTCAAGCCGAGTGTTAAAAAAATAACGATAAAGTTTATAAAACCCCCTGGAAAAATGGGAAAGAACCGTTTTTGCTGTGCTATGGCTCGTCGCTCATGCGGTAGCCGACGCCGACTTCCGTCAGTATGTACTTGGGCTCGGCGGGATTCTGTTCGATTTTGCGGCGGATGTTTGCCATGTTTACGCGCAGGATCTGCCGGTCGCTCTGCGCGAAATGCCCCCAGACCTGGTTGATGATGAAAGCGTAGGTCAGCACGCTGCCCGCATGCTTGGCCAGCAGAGCGACGATTTTGAACTCGATCTGCGTCAGGTGGACGTCCGTTTCGTCCACGGTGACCATATGCTTGTCAAAGTCAATGGTCAGGCCGCCTTTCGTGAACAGGCCGCCGGGGAAATCTTCGCCGGTTTCCATTTTGATGCTGTGTCGGATAGCGGTGCGGATGCGCGCCAGCAGTTCGGATGTGCCAAAGGGTTTGGTAATATAGTCGTCCGCGCCAAGGTCAAGCGCTTCGACCTTTTCCGTTTCGTTTCCGCGGGCGGAGACAACGATGATCGGAATACCCGACCAGTTTCTGACCGCTTTCAAAACCTCAAGGCCGTCTATGTCCGGCAGCCCCAGGTCCAGAAGGACCACGTCGGGGCAGTGGGAAGAGATCATGGAAATGGCGCAGGCGCCGGTTTCCGCTTTCAGGGTACGGTAATCGTTTGCGGTCAGGATCGTGGAGATAAAATTGCAGATTGGCGCTTCGTCCTCCACAATCAGAACGGTCGCTTTGTTAATCATCGGACTCAGCTCCCCCCCAACGGCAGCAGAAAGGTAAACGCCGCTCCGCCGTCTTTCCGGTTTTCGGCGGTCATTTTTCCCCCGTGCGCTTTCACAATGGACATGCATATCGTCAGACCGATGCCGTTTCCCCTTGAGGAATCGCTGCTTTTGTTTTTTGCGGGAGAAGTTCCCGTAAAAAGGCGGGAAAGCTCTTCCGCGGGGATTCCCTTTCCCCTGTCGCTGACACGGAAAACAGCCTGGTCCCCCTCGACGAACACTTCCAGCCTGATGGGGAGCGCTTTTCCCGCGTGCCGGATGGAATTTTCAAGCAGGTTGATAATGACCTGTTCAATCAGGGTGGCGTCCATGGGAACCATCAGGAATTCAGAGGGGACGGAAACATGGATCTCCGCCCCGGGGTACCGGCGCCGGATGCGCCCTACGGCTTCAGCTACGATTTCCTCCGCAGCCTCCGGGTATTTCTTCAGGGTCGCCGGCTTCTGGCTGATGCGCGTGACTGTCAGCAGATTTTCCACAATCCGGATCAGCCATTCGGCCTCCTCGTGAATGTCGGAAATCAGCTTGTCGTGGGCGGCCGGATCGATGAGGTCCCTGTTTTCGGCAATGGCCGCGCTGGCGCCGAGGATGCTGGTGAGCGGCGTTCTTAGATCGTGCGACACCGCGCGCAAAAGGTTGGTGCGCATGGTTTCTTTTTCCGCTTCCATCATGATGCGCTGCTGCTTTTCGGCCAGCTGCCGGTGTTCCAGCGCCAGCGCGGCCTGGGAAAGCAGAAGGTCGAAGAAGGTAAGCACACCGGGTTCCGGTTTTTCTTTGTTTTCATAAACAAGGCCGGCCACCCCCAGGATTTTTTCCTGAGAGGACAGGGGCAGATACAGGCAGTCCCTCGTGGACGTTTTCACATTGGCCGCAAAAGCCTGATGCGCCGCGGACCTTTCTTCCTTGGAATCCAGCAGAATCCGGTGGCGGTCGCAGGTGCTTTTCACGGTCCCCTGCGAGGAAAGCGGGTCCGTCAGGTAGAAAATCACGCTTTGACGGGTATATCTGCACAGATATTCCAGCGTGAGGGCCACGACCTGGCCGGAATCGCCCGCCGCAACCAGTTTTTTGCTGAATTCATAAAGGTTTTCCGTCCGTTTTTCCCGCTGTTCGGAAAGCCGCGCCTGCTCCTTGATCCGGACCGTCATCGCGCTTGTGACAATGGAAACGGCAAGCATGCTGATAAAGGTGACAGGATAGCCGGAGATGGTAAAGTTAAATGCGTGGTAAGGATAGGTGAAATAGTAGTTTGTGCCGATCACACCGGTGATTGCCGCAAGGATTCCCCACAGATAGCCCGCGGTGAATCTTGAAACCAGCACAACCGCAAGAACATACACAACTGCCAAATGGTCGTAACTGCCGGATAACTTTACAATCAGAAAAGAAACAGAAGTGGCGGCACCCAGAATGAAGATGCTTTTTAAAGCGTCCTTCAAAAAGCTGACGGAGGAAACTGGGGAGGAACGGACCAAACTCCTACTCTTATTTCTAATTATAAATCACTTCCCGATTTTAATAAATTTATTAAAAAATTACGGTATACAAGTACATTATAACATACACTATCGTGAAAATAAAAGACTAAATAAATAAAAATTTTCGCAATAAAACCGGATTTAATTGGTGTATTGGCACAAAAATTGGACTTTTCAGGAATAAAACGGCGGGAGCTTCCCCCGGAGCGGTTAAGCATGTTATAATAGAACCAAACACAAAAACCTGAGGAGGAAATCAATTTGGACATCAAACTGATCGCACTCGACATGGACGGAACCGTTCTGAAAACGGATAAGACCATGTCACCCAAAACCGTTCGGATACTGAGGGCCGCCGCCGCGCGGGGAATCGAGCTTGTGCCGGCTACGGGCCGCATGCGTCAGATGATTCCGAAGGAAATGCTTGATGTCGGCTCCATTCGGTACGCCATTACGTCCAACGGCGCCTCCGCGGTGGATCTGGAAAAGGACAGCGTGATTTACACGAACCGGATGACGGCGGAGGAAAGCGAATGGATCATTGATTTTCTGATGCCCTATCACGTGATGGTGGAAGCTTACGCGGAAGGGGGTTCCTACATCGATCAAAAGCACTACGAGCTTCTTTCCACCTTTCGCGATTACCCGCCGGCCATGCGGGACATGATCCTGAAATATCAGACTTTTGTGGAAGACCTTCCCGGGTTCTTAAAGAAAAACGGCTGGCTCCTTGAAAAGATCAATATTCCCTACATGGAGGAGGACGTCCGCCGGGAGCTGGTGGAAAAGCTGACGCAGAAGGAGGAATACGCCATTACGGCTTCCTTCGGGAGCAATCTGGAAATCAACGCCGCCTCCACCAGCAAGGGCGACGCGCTGAGCCACCTGTGCGCGCTGCTTGCGGTTTCCCCGGAGCAGGTCATGGCCTTCGGCGACGAGCGCAACGACCTGCAGATGCTGGAGTTCGCCGGCTGCGGCGTGGCGATGGGCAACGGCCACGCATCCGTCCGCCAAATCGCCGATTACGTGACGCTGACCAATGAAGAGGACGGCGTGGCGCACGCGATTGAAAAGCTGCTGGATATCCACTGAACGAAAAAAGCCCCCGGCGCTCCGTTTTGTACGAAGGCGCCGGGGGTGCCGTTTATTTTTCGCCGGTTTTCCGCTTCTGCATATGGTAGGCGATTCTGAGCATCGGTTTTTCGGGAAGGAATCTGCCGAAGAAACGGGTGCATTTCATCAGCGTGCCGGGGACGATCACGAGCTTTCCCGCAAACATCTTCCGGATGGCGTATTCCGCGACATACCGGCTTTCCAGCCCGTTTACGCTGAATTTCACGTCGGCCACCGAATCGAATTCCGTGCGGACCGGCCCGGGGCAGAGCGCGCAGATATGCACGCGGCTGCCGCTGCGGCGCAGCTCCTCGTAAACGGCCTCCGTCAGGCGCAGGACATACGCCTTGGAGGCGTAATAGGAGGAAAGCAGCGGGCCCGGCTGAAACGCGGCGGAAGAGGCGACGTTCATGATGTAGCCCGCGTCTTTCGCCTTGAAATCCCTGAGGAAGAGCTTGGTCAGGATATGCACCGCTCGGATATTGGTGTCGATCATCCGCAGCTCCTTTTTCAGGTCGGTTTCGTCGAACGCGCCGAAAACGCCCAGCCCGGCGTTGTTGATCAGGATATCGATGTTTTCGCTCCTGACCTGTTCGTAAAGCGCCAGGCACTCCGACTCCACGGAAAGGTCCGCGCAGATAATCCGCACGGGGGTTTTCAGTGAGGATGCGAGCTGTTCCAGCCGGTCCCTCCGGCGGGCGGCCAGAATCAGGCCGCAGCCCCTGTCGCTCAGAATTTTTGCCATGTCCCGGCCCATGCCGGAACTGGCCCCGGTGATCAAAGCTTTCATTTGATTCTCCTTTTTTAACACCAAATACGATTACGGCATTCCCAGTTGATCCCTGCAGCAGAACTGCGTTCTTCCCCCGCCGAAGGGGAAAGAACGTGTAAAATTGCTGTAATTTGCAAAATACGAAGAAAAAGTCGAAATGTTCACAATTTATTCATTGTTAATTCAAAATAATTGTGCTATACTACAACCGTTATCGGATATTTTTTACGCAGTACAACTTACGAATAGGAAGACCGTCAGACCGGAGCCGTCCGGATTGACGGCCTTTTCCGTTTTCCGGGGCTTTTCAGCTTCGGGAAAGAAACTGCCGCAGGCAGCCCTGAAAGGCGGTGGGCAGCGCATAGGTTTGGGCCAGTTCTTCGCGGTCCGCCCAGACGAGGCCGCCGCCCGGCGCGGCGCTTTCCGGCGCGGCACCGCCCACGGCGGTGCTTTCTACGGTAACGAGGTAATTTGCCATGTGCCACTCCCTGTGCGTGAAAATATGCTTCGACGGGGGGAGGCGTTCTGTTTTTACGGGAGAAACGCCCAAAGCTTTCAGCCAATCCGCCGCCTGCCGCGGAGAAAGTCTGCCGGGGGTGTTGGGGAATTCCCAGAGCCCTGCCAGAAGGCCCTTTTCCGGCCGCCTGCGCAGCGCGGCTTTTTCCCCGCAGAGAATCAGAAAGACGGTTTTTTCCTCAACGGTCCGCTTCTTTTTTTCCGCCTTCACCGGAAGCTCCTGCTCAATGCCCCGCGCGTGCGCCGCGCAGAGGGCGGACAGGGGGCATTCCCCGCATTTCGGCGCGGCGTTGGGCACGCAGACGATCGCGCCCAGCTCCATCAGCGACTGGGTAAAAGCGCCGGCGCGCCCGGCGGGATAAATTTCCCGCAGCCGTTCGGCGAACCCCCGCTTGACGGAAAGGTCGCCGACGGGTTCCCTGCTGGCGGTCACGCGCGACAGAACGCGCAAAACGTTGCCGTCCACCGCCGGGGCCGGTTTGCCGTAGGCAATGGACGCGACGGCGCCCGCGGTGTACTCCCCGATTCCGGGCAGGAGCAGAAGCTCCTCCGGCTGCTCGGGCAAAACGCCGCCGTACCGCTCCACAACGGCGCGCGCCGCCTTTTGCAGGTTGCGGGCGCGGCTGTAGTAGCCCAGGCCCTCCCACAGCTTCATAAGCTGCCCTTCCGGGGCGGCGGCAAGCGCGGCGACGGTGGGAAGCTCCGAAGTAAAGTGTTCAAAGTAGGGCTTTACCGCCTCCACCCGCGTCTGCTGGAGCATGATTTCCGAAACCCAGACCCGGTAGGGCGTGGGGTTGTCGCGCCACGGCAGAACGCGCGCGTTCGCGTCGTACCACGAGAGCAGCGGCTGTACGATTTTCTGCAGTTGATGATCCATGAATCGTTTTCAATTTCCTTATCGTTTTATTTTTCCTTGATGGTGCCGCTGCGGTAAGCCTGCAGCAGCGCGGTCAGCTCTTCGACCTGGCGGCGGAGCTCGGCGCCGTTGTCGGTGTCCGCCACGGTGACGCGCCGCTTGATCGCCTCCACCACCATGACCTTCGGGGAGGTCTCGCACACGCTGCAGCCGGATTTCAGCGGCTTGTGCTCCGCCAGCGCCAGATAGCGGGAATTCGCAATGAAGGTGTAGCCCCCGATCCCGGTCTGGGACTGATAGGACTTGGAGATGCCGCCGTCGATCATAAACAGAAGGCCTTCGCCCTTGACCGGCTCTTCTCCCGCTTTTACGGGGACGTGGCCGTTGATGATGTGCGACGAGGACGGGTCGAGGCCGAATTCCCTTAACAGCATTTCACAGGTGGAGCGGTGCTCGATATGCGTATAGTAGGGATTCATTTTCTCCCGGTGCGTTTCGGGGGCGTCGATAAAATACCGCTCGAACGTGGCCATCTTCGATTTTCCGAACAGGGGGGACCTTGCCCCGCTCCACAGGTACCACATCAGGTCGCGCGCGTTTTCGCGCTCCGGGGAACCGGACGGAGCGAAATAGGCGGTGCGCACCATACCGTCGAGGAATTCCAGATATTCGCGTCCGGAATGGTCGCGGCCGTAAAGGGGGACGCAGTCAAGGCTGCCGTCCTCCCGGAGCGGGATGCACCCGTGGTACAGCAGGTTGGAATTGATGCGCAGGTACATGCTGCCGTGGGAATACAGGAAACGGATGTGCTTTTCCAGCCGCTCGCTGTGGCTGAACGAGGACGCGATGGTCTTCATCAGTTCGGTTTCCGCGTGGGTCAGCTCCAGCGGATGTTTGGGGTCGACCGTGGGGAAGAGCTTGTCGCGCAGGGGGTATTCTTTGCCGCCGAGCGTGACCGTCCCTTTCTCGAAGTCGATTTTATCCAGAAGGATCCGGCCGTCCATATGATATTCCGGATGCTTTTTAATGAGCTGAGCCTCCACCTTGAACTGGATGACCGCCATGGCCTTGTGCATTTTCGCCGCCAGCGGGATATCCACGGGGTCGTACTGGTTTTCGTCCAGGATATGGGGGATGAAGGCCTCGCACGGGTCGTCGTGGTAGGTCTGCTCCGCAAAGATGGACAGCGCGCGCAGGTTGATGCCGTAGCCGTCCTCCAGCAGGTCGAAATTGTTGTAGCTGATGCCCAGCCGCACTACGTTGGCAATGCACGCCCAGTTCCCGGCGGCGGCGCCCATCCAGGAAATATCGTGGTTGCCCCACTGGATGTCTACGTCGTGGCAGTCGATCAGCGCGTCCATAATCGCGTCGGCGCGCGGGCCGCGGTCGAAAATATCGCCGATGATATGTAATTTGTCGATCAGAAGCTGCTGGATCAGGTTGCACAGCGCGGTAATAAATTCCTCGCTCATGCGGGTCGACACAATGGAGCGGATGATTTCGCTGTGGTAATGCGGCTTGTTGCTGCCGCCGTCCGCGTGCAGGAGCTCGTCGATGATATAGGCGAAGCTTTCAGGCAGCTTTTTGCGGACCTTGGAACGGGTGTATTTTGAAGACGCCTCCTTGCAGACCTCTACCAGACGGTAAATGGTGATGCGGCACCAGTCGTCAAACGCCGGTTCCCGCTGCTTTGCGGCGCAGTACTCCGTTTCCGGGTAATAGATCAGCCGGGCGAGCGCCGTGCGCTCTCCCTCGGACAGGGACTGCTCAAACAGCTCGTCGACTTTTTTCCGCACGACGCCGGAAGCGCTTTTTAACTGGTACAGGAAAGCTTCATGCTCTCCATGAAGATCGCTGAAAAAATATTCGGTGCCTTTCGGCAGGCTTAGAATCGCTCTGAGGTTGATAATTTCGGATGCGGCGGCCTGTGCGTTCGGATAATCCTTGGCCAGAAGCTTTAGATAACGCTCGTCAATCATGAAATCTGCCTCCTCATTATTATTCGTTGGCCCTGCGCAGCGCATTGAATTGTGATTATAGCATATATCTGAGGAATATTCTTGTTGATTTTGACGCTTACTTCTATAGGATAGTATAATTTCAACAAAAAATCAATCGTAACGGCGTAAAATAATAAAGAACAAAAATTAAATTTTATGTTGTATTGTGGATAATTATACGGTATAATAATCGGAAAGCCAAAAACCAATTGAATAAACGGAGGGATCGTCTTTGTCAACCAAACAACCCGCAGCGGGCTATTTGCCTGATGAAAAGCCACCTTTTCTGAAACTGCTGCTGTTCGCGTTCCAGCAGATCATCGTGATGTTTCCGGCTACGGTGCTGGTCGCGCTGCTCACCGGATTCCATGTTTCCACCACGATCTTTGCAAGCGGACTTGCAACCATCGGATTTATCCTGATTACAGGAAGAAAAATCCCGCTTTTCTACGGATCGAGTTTTTCGTACATCACGGCGATCTGCTCCATCACGGGCGCACAGGCGTTTGCCGGCCCGGTGGCCGATGACAAAATCGCCGCCGCGCAGTTCGGCATCGTCCTTTCGGGGCTGGTTTCCATTGCGGCCGGGATTATCATCAAGCAGTTCGGGCAGGAGGCGATCGAAAAGGTCCTTCCTCCCACCATTACGGGCAGCATTGCCATGGTGATCGGTCTTTCCCTCGCGGGAACGGCACTGAGCAACCCCACAAACCTGCCGAACGGCGTGACCGACGCGGCAAAGGCGCTTGCGCTGAATCTGTCGTGGACCATCTGCCTTGTGACCCTGATCGTGACCGTCCTGTTCTCCGTTTACCTGAAAGGCACCTGGGGCCAGATCCCGATTCTGCTCGGCCTTCTGACCGGCTATGTTCTGGCGCTGATTCTTGGCGGCATCTATGGAATCGCCTTCTGCGACTTCAATAAAATTCCGGAAACAAGCTCCCTGTTTTCCATTCCGGCAATCGGCTTCGCGCTCCCGCACTTCACTTTGCCGAAAGCAAGCTGGGCGGCGGTCGGGGCGATTATGCCGATCGCGATTGCCACGATTCCGGAATCCACGGCCCATCTTTATCAGCTTGATATCTATGTCAACAACCTTGCCAAACAAAAGGGCTCAGACAAGCGGTACAATATTTCGGACAAGCTGGGGCTGAACCTGATCGGCGACGGCCTTGGCGATATGATTTCCGGCGTGGTCGGCGGGCCGGCCGGCACCAATTACGGCGAAAACCTGAGCACCATGGCGATTACCAAGAACTTTTCCACGCCGATGCTGATTGCGGCGGCCGTCATCACCATGGTTATTTCCTGCTTCACCCCGCTGACCGCGGCGGTCTACTCGATTCCCAACGCGGTGATCGGCGGCATTTCCATTTACCTGTTCGGCGTCATCGCGTCGCAGGGCGTAACCATTATGATCAGCAAAAAGGTCGACATGTTCGACTCGCGCAACCTCGCGATCATCGCGACCGTCCTGACCATCGGCATCGGCGGCAGCTTCGCGTTTTCCGACGGCATGATCCCCATGCTCGGCGCGAAATTCCCGGCAATTGCCACCGCGGCGATTTTCGGGATCCTGCTGAACCTGGTTCTGAATATCGGAAAGGAAAAACCGGCAGCGGAATAAAGACGGAACTCCTTTTCGAAAACTGAATATATGAAAACAGCTATGGGCGCTTTGTGCGCTCATAGCTGTTTTTGTGTTCGTACCGCTACGACCTCTTTTTTAGACGGGCTTTATTTTTTATCCTGTTCAGCAGACACAAAATGGAGTAAAATACAAATTCACTGATCAATATTAAGATAAATTGCAGAATTTCGGAATTGAGCTTAAAAAAATAGTAGTTTAACGCTATTTCCATAATCAAACAAAATCCAAATATCAGCATGGAGAGGATTCCCAGCAGCAAAAGCCCCCGAAGCCGGGTTATGCTGTTCAGACAGTATACGGAAAGGGTTACCAGGTGAAGCCATATTACATATAACTGAATAAACATGCCCGCAAGGTAATGATACTGAGAGAACGCTTTATTGTAGATAGGATTTTTAAGGATTAAAAGCTCATGAGCCTTGTTTGAATAAATAATAAAGAAAATATAAAGGATCACAGCGATTGAACCGGCACATGCGAGAATCACTTTCCTGTATTTTTGGTTATTTTTTAACAATCGTCAATCTCCTATCTTTGAACCTTTAAATCCTTGGCTGACAACTTTCTTCAAAGGGATTGCCGGTAATCCACAACACGTGTATGAAGGATCAAATTCATCTTTCTGATAATATAACGATTGAAATCAATTTTTGTAACACTTTTTTTGGAAAAATTTTTGGCTTGCCATGTCTGCTCTGATGGAATCCATATGACCGTGTCCGCCTGCAGATATCAGGATGGAGATAATAATATAAAAAAGTTTTGAAAAAAGTGTAACAAAACGGGGGTGTCAGTCGTTAATGTTGTAGAAGGAAAAAATCTATTAATATTTAGATTGGAGTATTATTTTGCACAGGATTTCGGCGATTTTTTGTGGGGTATTATTTCTGCTTGGCTGTGTGACTTTAGGCATCTCTATATTTTTTTCAGATGTTTTATCCAGAATTTTTATGATCTATTTAATGACACATCCAACATCTTTAGTATTGCACTAAAATTAGATTTCTTAAAGGAGGGGGCGGCTCTGAAACAGAAGATATTCCAAGATTCAGGCCGGAGGAATAAACGGAAGGAGGGAATGAGTAAATCATGAAATTTGCGAAACGTTTTACCAGGCGGGAAGCAATACCGGGGGGCGTGATACTTTGCTGCCTTGTGCTCATGGCTGCCGTTTTCTTTTTCCCCGGCGGACGTCCGGAACCGGAAAACGCGCAGTACAGCGGAAAGAACGGCGCATGGGCTCATTCTGATAGACGATTTCTTAATCGGGAGATTTCTATTGGACAGAAGCATGGAATTGCTTTATAATGATAATTAGGAACAAAATTGTTCTGGGGGAGAAAAATTTTGCGGCAATAAGATCAGTCGGGGGGAATGTGGGAATTGAAACGTATAGAAAAGATAATCGATCATCCGGCGCTTCCATTCATAGCTTCTGCAGCCGGCGTTTTTGGAATTTTAGCACCGCTTGACTGGTATGTTTTTAAGGTGGCCGCCATAGCTGTATATTTTATGATTCTGTCCCGGAACAGTATTGAAAAGCTGGTGCTCAGGATTGCCGGAAAAAGCGATGGAGAAACGGAAAGCAGCTTTCTGCTGATCTGCCGGGCGCTCTGGGGAGTTCCTCTTATCCTGGGTTTTCTTTTCAGACGGTATTATTTCTTCTTCGCAATCGCGTCGTTTATCATCCTTTCGATTCCGGATATCATTGAAATCGCCCGGGAAAGCAAAACGCAAAATAAATTGATTATCCGGAAAGAACAGGGGATCAGCCTGCTGATCATTGCCGTTGGTATTGCCCTCTTAACCACATTCATTTCTTTTCACAAATAATAAAGGATCATGTCTGAATTATTTCGGAGGAATGCAGAAGTTGAAAAGTGTAAAAAGTTATATCATTACGGGCGTTGGCTGTATCATTTTTATCATTACGGCGTATTTGCCGAATGACAGATATGTTTTGAAGATCATAGGCCTGGTCATCCTGAATATGATCATATGGAGAGACAATATCAGGAGATTCCTGTCCAAGCATATCCCAAAAGATAATAAGCCGGAGAAATAATATTCCGCATGTTTTTCCGCGAAAATATTCTTCTCTTAATGAAGGCCACGGATACCGCAGGGTGTCCGTGGCTTTGCTCTTGAAATTTCCAGTTCCTGGATCAATTTCCTTTTTTATTTGTAAAATTGCGGCTGAATTGTTATAATGGCAATAACTTAATTCTTATGAATAAGAAAGGGAAAGAAAAGTGCTGATGATTATACAGGAAATCCAAAACGAAGCGGACCGAAGCTTCGTAGAGGAGCTTTACCGGAAGCACGGCGGTACCATGCTGTACATAGCGCAGGGTATTTTAAAGGATCAGGCCCGCGCGGAAGACGCGGTTTCACAGGCTTTTATTAAAATTATTGACAATCTGCAAAAATTTCACTTTGAAAACTGTAACAAAACCAGGGGGTTAGTCGTTATCATAGTAAGGCATATTTCTTACGACATGCTGAAAAGCGAAAAGCGCAGGCAGAGTATTCCGCTGGAGGAGCTGGAAACAGCGGTTCCCGGAGCGGAGGACGACGCCCCACTGGAATCGATCGTTTCCGCGGAAAGCTATCATTTTGTTATGGATTGCCTTTCCTGCCTGAACGAACGTTACAGGGATGTGTTGAGGCTGAAGCTGGTTTATGAGTATGAGGATGAAGAAATCGCAGAAATGCTGGCAATTTCTCAGGAAAATGTCCGCGTCCGGTTTCAGCGTGCCAGAAAGGCGCTTATGCAGGAGATGAGCAGGAGGGAGAAAGGCAATGAATGAATCGGAACTGAACATCCGGCTGTTCGACACGCTTCTGAAAGCGGCGGCAGAGGAGGATTTTCAGCGTGAACTGGACGCGCTCCCGTCCGAACGGGAGCTGAACAAAGAATACGCGCTTCCGGAACGGCTTACAAAAAGGATCCGGGATCTTATCAGGGAAAACGACCGCCGGAGCAGGCGGAAGAAGTTTTTGCGGCTTGCGAAACGGGCGGCGGTCATTGTCGCCGTCGTCATCCCGGTTTCCCTGGGAAGCCTGCTGAGCGTGGAAGCGAGCAGGAACGCCATTTTCAACTCCGTACTGGAGTGGAAAGCGGAGCATGTGGATATCTATTTTGAGGAAACGACAAGCGGCGCTCCCGCCGAAGAATCCCCCACCGGGGAACAGCCGGAAGTTTGGGAGCCGCAGTATCTTCCGGAAGGATTCTTTATGGCGGAGGAAAAGAATGTCGGTCCCGTCCACATAACCACTTATGAAGACGGGAAGGGCGCTTCCGTGACCTTTACGCAGACGCCTTTGGACAAGGCGGGGAAAATGTCGATCGACTCCGAGCACACCACTTACCATGAAATCACCGTAAAAGGGGAAAAGGCGGTCCTGTTCGAGGCAAAACGGGCGGAAGACAGGTCCTTTGTCCTTTGGCAGAGCAAAAAAACCAGCCTCGTGCTCAGCTCCGCGATTTCAAAGGACGAACTGATCCGGATCGCCGAAAGCACGGAGCAGCAAAAATAAATTTAAAAAAGTTTGGAAAAAAGTGTAACAAAACACGGGGGTCCGTCGTTAATGTAGTAGAAGGAAAAATAAAAGCTTTCCAATGCGCGCATTGAAAATAAATATGAAAGGAAAGAAGGGTGCTATGTCAATGGATTTGCTCGATTCATTTCATACAGGAACATCAGGTTCCTACGATGTGGCTTTAACTATAAACAACTTACGTGGAACTATGGTTGGCGGAACAACTCTTTATTCGCGGTATAAAGTTGGTAGCTATACAACTGATAGTTCAACAATCTATTCCGAGTTTGATTACAAAACTGCGAAGTATACAGTTCCGGAAATGGTCACAGAAACAGACAGGTATTTCTATCTTGGAGCTGGCTGCGAAGGAAATACTTCCGGACAAGTTCTTAAAACTGACTGTGCAGTTTGCCAATACATTTTAAAGCTTACTGACCTGCCAACGATTTTCTCGGATTTATTAAAAAACTTTTTCATTGAGAACCTAACAACTCATTATTCTGACGGAACGAGAAGTTAAATAAATGAGCAAGGAACGATTCGAAACGCCCAGAAAGACGGTCAAATATGCGATGTATGCTGCCCTTCTGCTGTTATTAGCCGCCTTTATTTTACATGCTTTCCTGACCTCGGATGTACAAACGAACGACCTTGGAAACATAAAAAGCGGGGAACGTCTTGCTGGAGACGGTTATACGGTTTCTGCGCAAATGAATCACGATGCGTCTGGATATATGAAAGGAGTCATCGAGATATATTTCGACGATGCGGCTAGAATGCCGAAGGATTTTCTTTTAGCCGCAAGTTATGATGATAGAGCGGTGGGTGATCTTCTTGCCATATGCTCATATATGTTGGATGGAAAAGAATATCATTCACAGGTAGATGCTCTTGATTCTTATGACATGAAAAGTGCGGTAGGTGGGATGGGATTTCGGCAGCCATTCCCGCGCGGCGCACGAAATCGCAAAATTTCTTTTCAACAGATCGCTACAAAAGGCAGTCAAAAGGCGGTTGGATATATTGCAACCGGAAGTCAGTTGCACAATTGTGACGTGGCGGATGGCGGGCTGCTTCATACAATAAACGCTAAGAAGTCTATCCGTCTCGGTGATGTGCAGCTTGTTAAGTTCACCTTTCAAAAACAGGGTTAAGAACGGTTCGGTTTTTTTCTGTCAGCGGCGGGGCTGTGTAAACAGTCCGCGCAAAAAATGCCGAAGTGGCCGCCGGGAAACCGGCGGCCATAGTTTGTTAACAAGAAAGAAACAAACGACATTTGAAAAAAACATGGCAAAACAGGGGCGCCGTTAATAGTACAGAAGGGAAAATAAAAGCTTTTCAATGCGCGCATTGAAGACCAATCTTTAAGAAAAGAAGTGGTTTCTATGGGTTTTCTCGAAAAATTCTGTAATAAGACCGTACACTTTTTGTTTCCGTTCATTGAGCGGTTTTACCTGTTCATAGATTTGGGATTGTTTGTGGCCGCGTGGTCGCTTCCCGAAACCTATTGGAAAATCAGAGTGGGTTTACTATGGACTTTGGGCTTAATTTATGACATTTATAGTTCAGGTGTTATGGAACGCGACCATCTTTCCATACAACCTGAAACAGATTTTTTCTATCGTATTTACCGGACCATCGATTGGTTTTTCTTCCCCTTTTATCTTATTTGGTTGATCATCCTGCTGATTCCGCAACTGATGTTCATTGCGCGTGTTTTTTCTGGTGTGATCATTGTGGGCATAATCCTTCGCGCTGTCGGAGACCACAAATACCGCCCCAAAAAACCGGAAGAATGATTGCTTAGAATAGCTTTTAAAGTCAAGTTGACAATGTCAGCTCCGCGATTTCAAAGGACGAACTGATCCGGATCGCCGAAAGTGCGGAGCAGCAAAAATAAATTTAAAAAAGTTTGGAAAAAAGTGTAACAAAACATGGGGGTTCGTCGTTAATGTTATAGAAGGAAAAATAAAAGCTTTCAAATGCGCGCATTGAAAATAAATATTTAAGAAAAGAGATGGTTCCGATGGACGGGTAACGGGGTGAAAAATTCCTCCATTCATTTCCGCTCAAATTGAAACTATTGACAAAATGAAGGAGAATAAAATGATGAAACATAACATGAAAAAAATAATCAGTTTGGTTCTTGTTTTGGCAATGTCGCTTGCTATTTCTGTACCGGGGTTTGCGGCGGAGAAGGAAAATCAAAATGCCAAAACGACGCGAATAAAAGAAATCTCTACTGAAGTTACAGACATCTCTCGAGAAGAGTTCTTAAAAAGTTTCGCTAAGCAAAAAGGAATTTCGCTAGCAGAAGCGGATAAGTTCGACAAACTTCAAACTCTAAAAGACAATAAAGATGAAGTTGCTAAATACAATATATCGAAACAGCAATCTAATACAGCTCTTGCTACTGTAACTCCAATGGCAACTGTATATAAGCAAATTAAACAAACTTATAATACTGGATCGTATGGAAGTTTTTATTCGAAGCTTATTGTTATCATTCAAGTAAAACTTGAGAGATATAATTCAAGCAGTTTTGGTACATACCAAAAATTCGCCGCAGTTACCGACGTGGGATCTTCGGCTTTAGGATCGGGTTCAGCCACATGGAATAAAATAGCCGAGTCGGCTGATATTTACGGTGACACAGGATATGAAAATAAAATTGCATTTATGCTATCTGGAAATCTCGAGGTTGCAGTTACTCAATCTGTACAAATAGGTTATGCTAATCAAGTTGGCTTTTCAGTAGGAACCAGTGTAGGAGGAACCTATTATATGAGGAAGTTTGTGTCAATTGATGATACTTTCAGCTCTAATTATGATCTAACCTGAACTTTTGAGTAGTTAGGGGCTATGAAATGAGATTATTTAAGAACTGGACCAAATTAAAAATGCTGATGTTGGTATTAGTATGCCTTGTTGTGATAGTAGCTATATATGGAGTATTCGTCTTTATCGGTAACAGCCCTGAGCCGGAAACGGTTAGCTACTCCGGCAACAATGGCTCTTTCAGCATTCGTTTTACACGGTTTACGGATTATGATCATTTCCTGGAGAACAAGTCCCCTTTGATTATTCTATATAATAGCAAGGGGGACATACAGCAGGATCCACCGGGAAGCGGGTATATAGCAGGTGAAGTGGTCTTTAATGGCAGTTGGGAATTTAATAGCTGTGAAGTTGAGCTCATAAGAGAAAGTGAATGGAATACAGGTACAATTGCTATGAATGCAGAACCGGGTAAAAAAGGGTCTGTAAGTCTGCCGTTTACAGGTGAAGATTTTCCCGATTCAGCAAAGAACATATATAAAACTGCGATTATCCGCATTGAAGATAAAGAAGTTGTAATACCGTTAAAGGCAAGTAATCCGATTTTTAAATCGTCTAAAACGCCTCAACAGGGATAAATCACCTTCCTGTTCTTTTTATAAGCTGCATTTCATTAGCTTAGTATCAAGTTCAAACTGGTAAGAATAACAGATGCCAAACGTTGGAAGCAAGTCCTTGCTATGCTTGTAGCAGGGACTTGCTAATAAAAATCGATCTGAGAAGGGGTCTACAGGAGGCTTGTTACTGCTTTTTTATAAGCTGTCGGAGACCGAAAAAGCCGGATCAATAAAACAGAATGATGGCTTACAGAGGATGGCTGAATGGAGGGGGGAGTGAATTATGAAATTTATAAAGCATTTCACAAAGCGTGGAGTAATACTGGGAAGTGTAGTGCTTTGCTGCTTTGCACTCTTACTGGCCGGATTCTCTTTACTTAGAAGTCGTCAGGAACCGGAAACCGCACGGTACAGCGGCAAAAACGGCAACACTCGCGTTCAGTTCACCCGTTACCGGGACTATCGTGTTTTTTTGGAAAAGAAATCTCCGGATATCTCAATTTATGATTCAAAGGATGAAGTTAAGGACGTAAAAGGATTTATTGCGGGGGAGGTGCTCCTGGAAGGACGCTGGGAAAACGTGCCGCACTGCAATATTAAACTGGTTCGAACGAACGGAGAAACTGTCAGTGATATTTTACTGATGAACATGACGCCTGACCAGAAAGAGAATCCGCATCTTCCTTTTACGATATACGACTATTACGATTCCGGGAGAAATCTTTACAAAACCGCAATTGTCCAATTGGAAGATAAGAATATCGAGATTCCTGTAAATCTCGAATAAGCGAAGGGGGCCTTCCCGCTGGGTATTAGGAGGGCTAATTCGTATTGAAATCGTATTTAAGAAAAGGGCTGGTTCCGATGGACATTCTTGAAAAATTCCGCAATAAGCTGGTACACTTTTTCTTTCCGTTCATTGAGCGGTTTTACCCGTTTATCGCTTTGGTACTGCTTGTGGCCGCGTGGTCGATTCCCAGAACCTACTGGCAAATCAGGGTGGTTTTATTTTGGCTCTGGTTTGTAAACGGTGAAATTTACTACATGGATATTATGGAACGCGACTATTTTCCCATACAGCCCGGCAGCAGCCCTTTTTATCACCTTTATCGGTGTATCGACCGGTTTTTCTTCCTGTTCCTGCTTGTTCTTCTGGTGATTCTGCTGCTTCCGGAATTTCTGTGGCTGCAAAAAGGGCTTCTCGCGGTATTCATCGTGGTCGGGATCCTTCGCGCTGTCGGGGACCACAAATACCGCCCCAAAAAACCGGAAGAATGACGCCATGAAAGAAAAATTGGAATTGATTGACTGGAAAAAATTCTTTTTAAATTGGGTTGTTTTCTTTCTCGTACTGGTTTTCGCGGCGGACCCAGCCCTCTTTTCCGCCGCTTTTTTCATCAGAGAGATGATCGGAAGTTGTATGATTTCTTTGGTGATCCTTTTCTTTTATCAGAAGCCTATTGAGAAAAAATAATTCAGGAATCGACGGATCAAATCCATAAAAAGTGATCGTCAGGCGCCGTTTTTTTGGGGAAACGGCGCCTTTTGTGATGCCCTTTTCTGTCCGCAGCCGGAAGAAAAAGCCCGCCCGGGCAAAAGCCCAAGCCGTTTTGGGAAACAGCGGATTCTGTCTGTTTTTGTTGCTTTTTTAGTTGGTCACAAAAAATATGTTAAATTTAAATAAAAATAAATTCAAAAGATTTATATGATTATTTGCATGTACCAAATTATTCTATTGAATTAAAAGGATTTTCTGTTATAATAAATTTACAGAATTTTACATTCGAAATCCAAAATGAAAGAGGGCAGCCGGGTGAGAATCAGGAAGTACCTTACTGTTTTGCTGGCTGTCTTTTCCATATTGCCGATGGTTCTGGTGATGGTGTTCAGCGTTCTTTTCTTTCAGAGCAACACTTCGCAGCTTTTACAGGCAAACGTGAAATCCACCGCCATGCAGACGGCCAACAATCTGGACCAGTTTTTCAGTCAGCGGAAAATGGCGCTGGAGGTGGCGTCCGACCTGCCGGGGGTGAAGGAGCTTCTGATTTTGTCCAACGCGGGGGCGCCGGACGGGGATCTGGAGCAGTACCGGTCGATTACGGTGAACACCTTCAAAACGATGACCGACAAACAGACCATCAACGGGCAGGGGGACTCCAAGGGGAATTTCGTCAGGCGTTCCAGCCTGATTAACCGGAAGGGCGTGATTATCGCCTCCGACGACAGACGGCTGATCGGACAGCCCTCTTTTCTCAAGGTGGACATGCGGACCGTTCCGGCGTACGGGCTGTATATTTCCGACAGGATGCGCCAACCGGACTTCATTGACGGCCAGAACTATTTTGTGATTGCTGTGCCGATTTATAAGGACGGCGTCTACGAAGGCTCCATCCAGTCCTCCATCGACATGATTTATCTGGACCTCATCACCCGCCAGACCTTTATGGAAACGGGCCGGACCGTCATTCTGGACTCCGTGGGCGGCGTTGTCAGCGGAAACATACTGGGCGCCGGCCAGCGGATGGCCAGCGCGGACCAGATCGAGCTGGAGGGGAACCCCGGCGGGAAAAAGCTTGAAAATATCGACCTGGACCGGAACCCCAACGGCGTCATCCGCTTTTGGGCGGGCGGAATGGAAAAATTCGGCTACTATTCCCGTGTTGCCGGGAAAAGCTGGATTATTTTGAGCGCGGTCGAGGCGGATGAGCTGATGAGCCCGTTCCAGAGCATGTTAAAGGTTTATATCGCGGCGCTTTTGGTGCTGGCGGCGGCGCTGATTAGCTGCGCCTATCTGGCCGCCAACCGTTTTCTCAACCCGCTCAGGGATATGTCCGCGGAATTTGTCAGGGTGGAAAAAGGGGATTACCAGGCCCGGCTGCCCGCCTGTTACAAAGGGGAATTTGCCGAAATGGCGTCCGCTTTTAACCATCTGATCGAAAAAATAAAGGAGGACACCGACGTGCTCAAGGTCAGCGAGGCGCGGTATGCGCTGATTATGGAAGAAACCAATCAGGTCGTTTTTGAATGGGACATCCTTCAGAATCACATCTATCATACCGTTTACTGGACCAATAAATTTGGTTTTTCCACCGTAGCACAGGTGCCCGACTCCGATATCCCGTACTTTGAACAGGTCCACCCCGCCGACCAGGAGAGCATGTCGCGGCTTTTCCGCAGGATCAGGGCCGGGGGCCAGCCCGGGCCGACCGACGTGCGGATGAGAAACGTCGACGGCAAATACATCTGGTGTACGGTAAACATCAAGATCCTGTATGACGAAAATAAGGAGCCTTACCGCGCGATCGGCCTGATCGTGGACACCGACCACCAGAAGAAAATGATCCAGAAGCTGGAAAGCAGGTCCAGAATGGATTTGCTGACGCAGCTTTACAACAAGGTGACCACTGAGTCCATGATTGAGGAGTGCCTGAAAAAATCGGAGAAAAATGTCCTTCATGGCCTTATCATCGTGGATATTGACAATTTCAAGGATATCAACGACACGCTGGGGCATATTTTCGGCGACGCGGTCCTGAAAAAGGTTTCCACGGACATCAAGCGACTGTTCCGCGCGTCGGATATTGTGGGCCGCACCGGGGGCGACGAGTTTATCATTTTTATCAGGGATATTGATTCGGCGGACCTGCTCCGGGATAAGATGAACGCTATCTGTGAAATTTTCCACTGCGCCTATACGGGCGAGGACGAGATGTATAAAATTTCGGCAAGCGTGGGCGGGGCGTTCTACCCGTACGGCGGCACATGCTTTGAGGAGCTTTACCGCCACGCGGACGAGGCGCTGTACTGTTCCAAAAAAAGCGGAAAAGACCAGTGCAGCCTGTACGAAGCGGGCGGCCTTCAGGCCGCGCTGTAGGCAGAGCACAGAGCGCACAGACAGAAGATACCGCCATGCTTTCCGGCAGGGCGGTATTTTGTATATTATCCATAGTTTAAATTTTAATATAATAATAAATTTAGAAGAATAACCAAAAAACAGGGCCAAACATTGTGGATTATCATTGCATTAAAAAATTAAAAAATGAGGATGGCTGCCGATAATTATTATGGGGAAGATACTGCGGCGGATGTCCGGCTCAGACCTGAATTTATTTGAGGAGTGAGTTTTTTGAAAAGCAGAGGGGAAATTCGGAAAAACAGTTTGGGGACTCTTTTGTCCGTGTTTTTTATCGTGACGCTGGCGGTCGCTCTGACCGTTGTCGTATCCATCAATTCCGTGTTTACGGGCCGGATTTTTGAGGATACCTACGAGGAGCAGAACCAAACCGCCATGCAGGGGCTGAACAATATCCTTTCCAATTATGAGGCAAACCTGAGGCAGTCGGGACAGGAGCTGTCACAGGACACCGATTTTCTGAACGCGGTGGCCGGCGGCAACCAGTACAGTACTGTGGAATCCATGAAAAACCGTGTGAAGGCCTACAACATCAGCTATGCTTTTCTGACGGACGCGCGGGGCAACCTGCTGTACTCCACGACCACCGATTTTGACCTTCCCGACTTTTCAAAGCTCCATCATGTGCAGGAAGCCATGAAAGGGAAAAGCGTGGTCGTAAACGAGGCGATTTCCGGCAAGACGCTTTGTATCTGCTGCGGCACGCCGGTGAAGCGGTACGGGAACCTGATCGGCATGATTTCCACCGTACAGTCGCTGGAGGACCACAATGTCATCGACCAGCTCAAGCAGTACACGGGCTGCGACTTTACGGTGTTTTACGGGGACGAGCGGGTCAACACCACCCTGATGAAGGACCAGAAGCGCCAGACGGGCACCAAAATGGACGCGGCCGTCGCGCGGAAGGTTCTGACCGAAAAGCAGAATTATACAGGAAAAATGGATATCACGGGTACGTCCATGATGGTGAATTATGTCCCGGTTCTGGGATTTGACGGAAAGGCGGTCGGCGCGATGTTCACCGGAAAGAGCATTGCGGCGACGGAACAGCGCTCCATGCAGACCGTGGCCGTTTCCATCGGCGCGGCGCTGGTGGTCATGGTGATCGCCACCGTGATTTTGGGCAGGATCGTCCGCAAGCGGGTCAAAAAGCCGCTCGGTCAGGTCGTGGCGCTGGCCAACAACATGGAACGCGGAGAAATCGGCATCAGCAACAAGGACGCCGTGAGGCTGACGGTCGGCACAAAGGACGAGGTCGGCCAGGTGGCCGGGGCGCTTGAAAACACGCTCGGCAGCCTGCAGATGTATATCGGGGAAATTTCCGAGGTGCTGAACGCGGTCTCCAAAGGGGATCTGACGGTAAAGACGCGGATGCAGTATCTGGGCGACTTCTCCGAGATCAGGGGCGCGCTCGACCAGATCGTCGATTCTTTGAACGGGGTGTTTTCCGATATCGACCACGCGGCGGAATCCGTTTCCCTCCGTTCGGAGCAGATTTCGGACGGGGCGGCGGCGCTTTCTCAGGGCGCTTCGGAACAGGCGGGCGCCACGGAGCAGCTTTCCGCCACCATTTCCGAGATTTCCGCCCAGATACAGAAAACCGCAAAAAACGCAGCGGTCGCCAGCACCATTGCGAAGGAATCCACCACGGCGGTGGAAAAGGGAAACCGCGATATCGAGCAGATGCTGTCCGCCATGGGCGATATCCATTCGGCTTCGGCGGAAATCCGGAAGATCATCAAAACGATCGAAGACATCGCGTTCCAGACCAATATTCTGGCGCTGAACGCCGCCGTGGAAGCGGCGAGGGCCGGGACGGCGGGCAAGGGCTTCTCCGTTGTCGCGGACGAGGTGCGGAATCTGGCGGGGAAGAGCTCACAGGCCGCGGGCCAGACCGCCAAGCTGATCGAGAACACGATTTCGCTGGTCAACAACGGAATGACGGTCGCGAACTCCACCGCGGAGTCCTTCCAGCACATCAGGACCCGGACAAGCGAGTCCGCCGGCTTGATTTCGGAAATTTCAGAGGCGACCGGCGACGAAGCCGCCGCCGTGGAGCAGGTCACGCAGGGGATTGAACAGATCGCGCAGGTGGTGCAGACGAATTCCGCAACGTCGGAGGAAAACGCGGCGGTCAGCCAGGACCTGTCCGCACAGGCCCGGCGGCTGCGCGCGCTCGCGGCGAAATTTCGCCTGAGAGAGGGCGCGGCGAAAAAGGCCGGCGCGGTCGTCCCGCTGAAGGCCGCCCCACCGGAGTCCAAGGGGACGGCTGAAAGCTTTCCCACGGTAGTTGAAAAATACGGCTGAAAGATATTTTGCAGAAGGGAAGGGGCCGCCATGCTGAGCATGGCGGCCCCTTCGGCTTGTATAGACTCCCGCTGTTTCGGCTCGGAGCTGACAGGCGGAACCCCGATCGGCAGGTCCGCGAACGGTGCGCCGGAAGGAGTCTCCGCTTGCTTCATTGAGGCGTCACCGCAAGTAGGAGTTGATTGTCAGCTCTGCCCTCAGGCCGGGCAGGCCCCTACTTTCGGTCTTGCCCGAAAGTAGGCAAAGTGCGCGCAGGGGGATTTTTAATTCCCGGCGGGAGGGTCCCATAAAATCCCCCTGCACCCCCAGGGTATCCCCAAAGTGTCTTTAGGAGATACAACACTGCTGTGATTTTCATTGACGAAGGGATACGGAAATTGGGATTAAACTCCCCCGGGGTGCCGAGCCCCTGCCTCCCTCCGTGAGGGAGGTGTCGCGCCCGGCGCGACGGAAGGAGTTTCGGAGCGATCGGACTTTGATTTAAGGTAAGCCGATTGGAAGCATCGCCGTAGGCACCCGCCGGCCCTTTCTTGAAAATTTTGGAAAATATTTGCGGTTGATATTGCGCATTCCCCAAAAACGCGCTATAATCTACCTGTAAGGCACAAATAAAAAGTGCAAAGCAGGCGGAAGGTACGGCAATACCAACCGCCCTGCATACGGAGCACGCACTCCATACACAGCTGAATGCTCAGCGCTTTGCGGTTACTATTATACCGCCTGTTCTCCATTTTGTACAGGGGGTATCTTGAGTCCGCGGCACTTTGACGACGTTGTATATGGGAAAATTTCCTGTACGGCGTTTTTTTGTGCCTTGCGGAAAAAGGCGGCGGGCCCGCGCCCCGGGATTGAGTCCCCCAGGGTGGCGCGGCCCGCCGTCTTTTGTGTTATAAAAAATTCCGATTTTCCCGTCCTGTAAAGAACGGCCTTACAGGATGGGGGGATTTTCCGGATTGTAATACGGTCCGGCAGGGGGAACCAGCCCCAGCTCCGCCGGGTCGATCTGATGGGTCTGGATCGCGCGGTCGCGCAGGAAGATGTAAAGCTCCGCCATGGTAGCCTGATAATAGGGATTCACAAATAAAATCCCCACGCCGAAGCAGATGGCCCCGAGCAGGTACCACCCGATAAAGGAAAGGCCCAGCACGAAAATCGCGCCCTTTTCGCCGTTTGTCAGGATGCGGCTGAGTTCCCTTGCGCGGCTGCCCGTCAGGTTGGGGTTATCCGCAAGGAGATACTTCACCATGGAATATTCGAGCTGTTTGATGATGCCGGGGATAATCAGCAGAAGATACCAGAGCCCTATAAAGATTTCCGTAACGAGCATGGCGGCAACACTGCTGATGTAGCCGTAGCGGAAGCTGCTGAACAGCGTGCCGAAATCCGTAGCGCCGAAATGGTTGTGCACGTAATACCGGCTTTCGCCGATAGCAGTGGGCAGTCCGATAAAGATAGAATAGATGATCCCAATTAGGGAAATCACAGTTGCCAATCTACCAATAACTGAAATTGGTGAAGCAAAGAACTCAGGAACCCATGGGACGCCTTGGAAAGTATCCGTATATTGATTTGTAATCCAAGAATATCCGCGCGAAATAACCCCGGCGAGAAGCGACACGCCGAACGCGGTCCAGTACCGCCCCCCCAAAGCAATTTTCGCGTTGGATTTCAGAATCCCTCTGTCCCACATAACAATGGCTCCCTTCAGTCGTCAAAAATAATTCCGCCGTCTTTCCGGGACGGCATCGGAAACAGGTTTTCGTATCGAAAGATGCCCCGGAAAAAGATATGGCGGAATCGGTACCTTTTTGATTATATGTTTTAAATCGTGAAATTAGTCAATCGGATCGTCGTTCCACGCATACATTTTGCGCAGTTCTTTGCCGACTTCCTCCAGCTGATGGCTTGCGCCGATGCGGCGGCAGGCGTTGAAATGCGAGCGGCCGTTCTTGTTTTCCGCGATCCATTTGGAAGCGAAGGTGCCGTCCTGGATTTCGCCGAGGACCTTCTTCATTTCCTTTTTGGTCTCGTCGGTGATCAGGCGCTTGCCGGTCTCGTAGTCGCCGAACTCCGCGGTGTCGCTGATGGAGTAGCGCATCAGGCCGAAGCCGCCGCGGTAAATCAGGTCGACGATCAGCTTCATTTCGTGGATGCACTCGAAGTAGGCGTTTTCCGGAGCGTAGCCCGCTTCCACAAGGGTTTCAAAGCCGGCCTGCATCAGGGCGGTCACGCCGCCGCAAAGCACGCACTGCTCGCCGAACAGGTCGGTTTCGGTCTCGATTTTAAAGGTGGTCTCCATGATGGCCGCTCTCGCCGCGCCGAGTCCCGCGCCGTAGGCAAGGCCGATTTCCTGCGCGTGGCCGGTGTAGTCCTGCTCGACGGCGATCAGGCAGGGGACTCCCTTGCCGGCGACAAACTCGCTGCGCACGGTGTGGCCCGGGCCCTTCGGGGCGATCATGAATACGTCGACATCCTTCGGCGGCTTGATCTGGCCGTAGTGAATGTTAAAGCCGTGGGCAAACGCAAGCGCCTTTCCCTCCGTAAGGTAGGGGGCGATGTCCTTTTGATACATATCCGCCTGGCGCTCATCGGGAATTAAAATCATAATAATATCCGCGGCTTTGGTGGCCTCCGGGACACTCAAAACCTTCAAACCGGCAGCCTCGGCTTTTGCCTTGCTCTTGCTGCCTTCGTACAGGCCGACCACCACATTGACCCCGCTGTCGTGCAGATTCAGCGCATGGGCGTGGCCCTGGCTGCCGTAGCCGATAATAGCGACGGTTTTACCTTTGAGCAGATTGATGTCGCAATCCGCCTGATAATAAATTTTTGGCATGATAAATTCCTCCTTGCCTGATGGCAAAATATTAACGAAACACTTAGACGGCGCTGCCGCATAAGGGTTGGTTGGCTTGGGTCAGCTGTTCTGCTTGCGGGCGGTGGCGGGGCCTTTTTCAATGGCCAGGGTACCCGCGCGGACGATTTCCTTGATGCCGTAGGGTTTTAAAAGGCTGATGAGCGTCTGGGTGTGCTCGTCGTTGTCCGTCAGCTGGATGGTCAGCGAGGTGGTGGCCACGTCCACGATCTGGGCGTGCATCAGCTCGACGATCTTCATGATTTCGGCGCGCTGCTTCGTCGGGCAGTTCACCTTGATCAGCGACAGCTCGCGGCTGATGAACAGGTCGGGCTGCAGCACCTTGACCTTGATGACGGGAATCAGCTTGTTGAGCTGTTTTTCCACCTGCTCCACAATATGTTCGTCGCCGTTTACCACAATGGTGATGCGGGAAATGGCGGGGTCCTCGGTAATGCCGACGGCAAGGCTGTCAATGTTGAAGCCGCGGCGGGAAAACAGGCCGGACACCTTTGAGAGGACGCCGGGCTGGTTTTCAACTAAAATCGAAAGGGTGTATTTCATTTTCCTGCCCTCCCTATATCGTGGGCGCGTCGGGATCGACCCGGCACACCAGGATAAAAGCCCTGTCGGACGCGAACATTTCTCTGGCGAGGCGCTCCGCTTCTTCGTTGGAGGCGGCCAGCGCCGCGGGAATGCCGTAAGCTTCCGCGATCTTCACGAAATCGGGGTTGCCCTGCAGCAGGGTCATCGCGTAGCGGCTGCCGTACTTGTTGTCCTGTATTTCCTTCACCATGCCCAGCCGGTCGTTCTGCATCACGATGATCTTGATGTTGACGCTGTTCTGGCAAAGCGTGCCCAGCTCGCACATGGCCATCTGGAAGGAACCGTCGCCGCAGATGCACAGCACCTGGCGGCGGGGCTTGGCCAGCTTTGCGCCGATGGCGGCGGGGAGCGCGTAGCCCATGGTCCCCAGCCCGCCGGAGGTCAGGAACCGGCCCTCCTTTACGTTGAAATTGCGCGCGGCCCAGATCTGGTTCTGGCCAACGTCGGCGGTGAGGATCGCGTCCTCCTCCATCAGCGAGGAAAGCACGCGCATAAAGGAGCGGGGCTCGACAAAACCGCTGCTGTTGTCCGGCCTGCCGCCCGGGACGAATTCTTTTTTATACCGCAGCACGGCGTCGATCCACTCTTTCGGAACGGAAACGGCGCTCTGTTCGATGAAATCGCGCAGCACCAGCCGGATATCGCCGACGATGGGAATATGGGCGGTCACGTTTTTTCCGATTTCGGCGGGGTCGATATCGATATGGATAATGGTTGCCTTTTCCCCCATCTGCTCCGGCGCGGATACCGCCCGGTCGCCGACCCTCGCGCCGCAGAGGATGATCAGGTCGGCCTCATGCATGGCGCGGTTGGCGTTTTTGTGGCCGTGCATCCCGATCATGCCAAGGTACAGCGGGCTGTCCATGGGAACCACGCCGATGCCCATCATGGTGGAAACCACCGGGATCCCGCTGCTCTGCGCAAAGGCGACCAGCTCGTCCCGCGCCCCGGCAAGCACGATGCCGCCGCCGCAGACAAGAACGGGGCGCTTCGCTTCGGCCATGGCGGCGAGCGCCTTTTTGACCTGCATGGCATGTCCCGTGGTGCGGGGCTTGTACCCGATGATGTTCGCCTTCTGCGGGTAGACGAATTCCGGCACCTCTTCCGCCTGAATGTCCACCGGGACGTCGATCAGAACCGGTCCCGGCCGGCCGGTCGAAGCGATATGAAAGGCTTCCTTGAAAATCCGCGGAAGGTCCGAGGCGCTTTTCACCAGATAGGAGTGCTTGGTGAACGGCTCGCAGGCGCCGGTGATGTCCGCCTCCTGAAACACGTCGCGGCCCAGAAGCTCGGAGCTGACCTGCCCCGTGATGGCGATCAGCGGGATGGAGTCCATATAGGCCGTCGCGATGCCGGTAATCAGGTTGGTCGCGCCCGGCCCGCTGGTCGCGACGCAGACGCCGGGTTTCCCGCTTGCGCGGGCGTAGCCGCTGGCCTCGTGGGCGGCGTTCTGCTCCTCGCGCACCAGAACGTTTTTGATCGGCGAGCGATATAGGTAATCCAGGAAGGGACAGATCGCTGCTCCGGGATATCCGAAGGCGATCTGTACGTTTTCGTTTTTCAGGCATTCCACCATAATTTCTGCTCCGCTTATCAAAAACAGTCACCTCTTAATCATTGATTTGTCATAGCGGCTCGGGCCGCCGTTTTCCTCTTGCTTGCGGTCGGCAACACCTTCGGCGATGCTCCCAGGCAGTTACTCCCGGAAACTCCCTCAGGCCGGGCTGGGACCTGCCGGTCGGGATGCCCGGGGTATCCCCAAAGTACCTTTGTGTGGCACGATACTGTTGTGGTTTTCATTGACGGGATACGGACAACGGTTTCCTCTTTGAAGGAGGTTCCGCCGCCTGTATTTCTAATTATTATAAGTTTTTTGCTCGTATGAGTCAAGAAATTTCAATGATTTAAAGGGATAAATTATCGTTCTTTCTTTTTCAGCGCGGAAATCCCGCCCTTTTGATTGGGATGCTTCGCGACGGCGCGGTACAGCAGGTAGCCCGCGGCGCTCAGAACGCCGGTCGCCGCAAAGAGGACGGCGGCCTGTGTGTAATTGCCGCTGAAGAGCGCCCAGCCCCCGAACGAGCAGGCCAGCAGGGACGGAATGCGCGCAAGGGTGGAAATCAGCAGGAATTTGCCGAAATCCTGCGGCACAAGCCCGGCGGAAAACACAAACAGGCGCTTGGGCATTCCGGGGATCAGGAAAACGATCCAGTAAAAGGCGTCGCGCGATTTGGGGCTGCGCAGGTAGCGGAGGTGTTTCCGCTGGGCGGGAGTGAAGAACAGGCCGATCAGCCGGTGGCCGAAGATCCGGGTGAAATAAAAGATGATGGTGGTGGAGATCACCGACGAGCAGAGGGTCAGCAGGCTGCCCTGCACCCGCCCGAAGGCGTAGCCGCCCGCGATGGTCGTCAGCTCCAGCGGGATGGGGAGAAAGCCCTGCAGGATCTGGATGCCCAGGAACGCGGCGCGGCCCATCGCGCCCCGGCTGCGGATAAAGCTTTCAAAGCGGCCGGGGTCCCGGAGCAGCGACAGAAGCGGTCTGCACAGAACGACCGTGAGCCAGAGGAACAGCCCCGTGGCCGCGAGAAGCACAGCCCCGCCCAGAAGCCGGTCGCGGAGCGCCGGGCCCGCGATTTCCGGCAGGTCGGCGGCGGTGATTTCCGGCGGGGGGCCGGATTTTTTCTTTTTTGACCCCGTTCGAAGAATCGTCATCCGTTCCGCCTCGTTTCCCGGGTTCTTATGGAATCGTACCTCACGCCCCGCCCCCTCCCGCACACAAAACAGAAAAAAACACCGGGTGCGATATAAAAAAGCATGAAGGACGGAACCCCGCGCTTCATGCTTTCCTGTTCAATTGCGATTCCTGTTTCAGGAGGCCTTTCCGGGAGCGCGGTGCTCCACACGGTCAAGGACCCGGATCAGGATGACCGAGACAACGGCGGTGATGACCGCCTCGGGAAGCATGTAGCTGCCGTTGTAGGTCAGGGAATAAATCCAGACCGGCGTGCCTTCCGGCGCGTAGCCGCCCCAGATCAGGATGCCGGACAAAAAGCTGCAGAGAAACCGCAGAAACACGGCGGCGACGGAGCCGACGGCGACGCTGGCGGCCCTGCTTTTAAACGGCTTGCCGAAAAAGGCCGCGGTGCCCAAAACGGTGAACGCCAGAACATAGTCCAGCAGAACGACGGCGGCGAACGCCCCGAAGGTGTTTGCCGGCGGCGCGGTGAACTGGATGATCATCTGCAGCAGGCTGTGCGTAAACGCGGTGGAAATGCCCCACTTCAGGCCGTGCCGGTAAGAGACCAGCACCAGCGGGACCATGCTCGCGCAGGTAACGGCGCCGCCCTGCGGCAGCTCAAAAATCTTGAACATGCTCAGTACGGTGGACATCGCGATCATCAGCGCGCATTCCACAAGGATAACGGTCGTGTTCTTTTTCATAAATTACCCTCCAGTCAATTATATGGAACTGAAATTAAAAAATTACCTGAGGGAAAATAAAAACGCCCTGTGATGCCACAGAGCGTTAAAAATCAACTTTCCTACGCTGGCATTATCCAGATCAGGTTTAAGGGACATAAACGTCAGTTCGCTTCATCTCAGCCGAGGTTACTCAGCGCCCCTGTATATTCAGTTCTTGTGTCCAGCATAACCCAACCTTTCCGATTTGTCAAGGGGCTTTCCGCCGGATTCAGGAATCCTTCAGAAGCATGCTTCTCAGCTCGCCGATATCGCGGGCAAAAACGCTGCCGCCCTCCGCCTGCATCTCTTCCCTGGTGCCGAAGCCGTACAGGACGCCGATAAAGCCGGTGCCGGAATTCCGGGCGCCCGCCGTGTCGTACACCGTGTCGCCGACCATGACGGCGCGGTCGGGCTTCACATGGCAGGCGTTCAGGCAGGAGTCGATCAGGATGCTCTTGTCGCCGCTGCGCTCCGAGTCGTCCGGGCCGGAAACGTGGGCGAAATATTTTGTCATGTCGAAATAGTCCAGCACGCGGCCGGTGATTTTGGCGGGCTTGGTTGTGGCGACGGCAAGCGTTGCGCCGTTTGCCCGCAGCTCCTCCAGAAAATCGATCATGCCGGGGTAGGGCTTGTTCTGGAACGCGCCGGACACGTTGTATTTACTGCGGTAAATTTTGACCGCCTCCGTAGCCTGCTCGTCCGTCATTCCGCAGTACCGGATATAGCTGTGCCACTGCGGCGGGCCGATGAATTTGCGCAGGATGGAAATGTCGGGTACGGGCCGTCCCATTTTTTCAAGGGTATATTTTACCGTGCCGGTAATGCCGGGTTCGGAATTGGTCAGCGTGCCGTCCAGGTCAAAAATAATCAGATCATAAACCGGTTTCATCGTTATCCTGCCTTATTTGTTTTTTCTTGCTTCCGCTTTGGCGGCGAAGCTTTCCTTTTTCACGCTGACGCGCTCGTGGGTCCCGGTCGCGATCAGGCCGGCGTTGTCGTAGGCTTCGAGCCGAAACCGGTAGACCCTGCCTTCCGCTTCGGTCAGCTCCGCGCTGACCGTCACCCTGCAGCCCGGAGCCGTGGGGTTCAGGTGGTTCACCGTGATGACGGAGCCGACGGTGGTGTAGACGTCCTCAAGATAGGTCTGGGCCAGCTGCGCCGCCGTGCCCTCAAAAAAAGCGGCGATCATCGGGGTGGCAAGCACGCGGACGCTGCCGCTGCCGATATTCACCGCGAGCATATCCTCGGTAACCGTGTATTCGCGGGTCAATTTTGTCTCTTTCATTGAAATTACCTCCCGTACCATGATATAATAAAAACAAGCGGTTTTATTAAGGCCCGCTTCCGTGCGGCCTGAAAACAGGGCGCGCGGACTTGCCTATATTATAACATGATCCGGGGGATTTATAAATATAGAACTTTCAGCGGTTATCCCTTTCATTCCTATGCGAAACGCCGGTTTTGACCGTGCAAATCCGAAATCGGAGGGTGAACGAATGCCGAATCAAAGCAAAGGGGCAGGGCGCGGACGGATTTATTTTATGGATGAACTGCGCGGGCTGGCGGTTTTCTGCATGGTGTTTTACCACGGCTTTTATACGCTTGCCTACCTGTATAACCTGAAAATCGGAATGCTCCTGCTGAATTTCTTTATGCCCGCGGAACCTTTTTTCGCCGGGCTGTTCATGCTGATTTCCGGTATTTCCTCGAACCTGTCGCACTCCAACCTTGCGCGCGGGTTCAAGCTGCTGGGGGTCGCGCTCGCGGTCACGCTGGCAACGTATTTTGTTGTACCGGAAGAGATGATTGTGTTTGGCATCCTGCATTTCCTGTCAGTCTGCATGATCCTTTACGGGCTGCTGAAACCGGTTGCCGACCGCTTTTGCTTCTCGTGGGCGGCGGTCGCCGTCTGCGCGCTGCTGTACCTTTTGACCAGGGGGATTTCAAGGGGGTACCTCGGCCTTTCGCCGGAATGGGGGGCGACACTGCCGCCTTTCCTGTACCATACCGACTGGCTGGCGCCGTTCGGCCTTTACAGCGATACGTTCCGCAGCGCGGACTATTTTCCGCTTTTCCCGTGGATGTTTGTTTTTGCGGCGGGCACCTTTTTGGGCAAGCTTGCCGCGCAGGAGCGGTTTCCGGCGTTTATGTACCGTTCCCGCGCGCCGTTTTTTTCCTGGCTGGGGCGGTACGCGCTGATCATTTATGTGATTCACCAGCCGGTGATTTACGGCGTGTGCTGCGCCGTTTCCGCCGTTGTGCGGTGGATTCGGGGGTGAAGGTCCCGGGAACTCCTTCCGGCGCGCCGAGCGCGCCACCTCCCTCATGGAGGGAGGCGGGGCTGGTCTCTTTTGGCGCCCTCTTTGAGGGGGCTGGCGGGCGAAGCCCGACTGGGGGAGTTTCCTCTTGCTTTCTGAGAGCATCACCGCAAGTATGAGTTGATCGTTAGCTCTGCCCTCAGGCCGGGCAGGCCCCTACTTTCGCTCTTGTCCGAAAGTAGGCAAAGGACGCGCAGGGGGATTTTTAATTCCCGGCGGGAGGGTCCCATAAAATCCCCCTGCACCCCCGGGGTATCCCCAAAGTGTCTTTATGTGGCACATCACCTTCGTGCTTTTCATTGACGGGGATACGAAAACGCGGTTCGGCTTCTTTCAGCCCCATCTCCGAGGGGGCTGGCGGGCGAAGCCCGGACCGGCAAAATCCTGACTAAGGGAGTTTCCGTATTTTGCTATGAATTTTAAATTTTCGGAAGATGTTGGAGGATATTTATGGATTTTGCGTTATTGATCGCGGAACAGTTTCATTTACAGCAGTGGCAGGTGCAGAAGGTCATGGAGCTGATCGACGAGGGGAACACCATCCCGTTTATCGCGCGTTACCGCAAGGAAGCGCACGGCTCGCTGGACGACCAGACGCTGCGCGAGATTTCGGAGCGGCTGGAGTACCTGCGCGCGCTGCAGAAGCGCCGGGAGGAGGTCACGGACCTGATTGCCGCCGCCGAGTGCATGACGGAGGAAATTGCCGCCGCGCTGGCCGCCGCGGCCACCCTTTCCGAAATCGACGATATTTACCGGCCGTTCCGTCCCAAGCGCAAAACGCGCGCGTCCGTGGCAAAGGCGAAGGGCCTTGAGCCGCTTGCGGACGCGATTTTCGAGCAGAAAAAAGACGGCGCGTACCCGATCGACATGGCGGAAAGCTATGTGAACGCGGAGCTGGGCGTGGAAACGCCGGAGGACGCGCTCGCGGGCGCGCTCGATATCATTGCGGAGCGCATTTCCGACGACGCGGGGATCCGCAAACGGCTGCGCGTGGTCGCCATGGCGCAGGGCGAGGTGGTTTCCAAGGCGGCGAAGCCGGACGAGGACTCCGTTTACGCGCAGTATTACGACTTCCGCCAGCCGGCCGCGAAGATCGCCGGGCACCGCGTGCTGGCCGTCGACCGCGGGGAGCGGGAGGGCTTCCTGAAGGTAAGCGTCGAGCTGGAGCGCCTGAAAGGGTTGAATATTGTTTCCTCCGCGAGCGTGAAGGGGAACGGCCCCTGTGCACAGGCTGTGCAGGAGGCAGCGGAGGACGCCTACGACCGGCTGATTTTCCCGTCCATTGAGCGCGAGATCCGCAATGCCCTGACCGAAGCCGCGGCGGAGGCCGCGATCAAGGTCTTTTCCGTCAACCTGCGCCAGCTTCTGATGCAGCCGCCGGTCAAAAACCGGGTGGCCATGGGGCTGGACCCCGGGTACCGCACGGGCTGCAAGGTCGCCGTGGTGGACCCGACCGGCCGCGTGCTGGACACCGGCGTGATTTACCCCACCCACTCCCGGGCGAAGGTGGAGGAAGCGAAAAAAGTCATTACCGATTTTATTCTGAAATATAAGGTCGAAGTCATCGCGATCGGAAACGGAACGGCGTCGAAAGAGACGGAGATGTTTGCCGCCGACGTGATCAAAGCGCTGCACAGCGGCGTTTCCTATATGGTGGTCAGCGAGGCGGGCGCGTCCGTCTACTCCGCGAGCAAGCTCGCCGCGCAGGAATTTCCCGAGTTCGACGTCACCCTGCGCAGCGCGGTCTCCATTGCGCGGCGGATGCAGGACCCGCTGGCCGAACTGGTCAAAATCGACCCCAAGGCCATCGGCGTGGGGCAGTACCAGCACGATATGCCGAAAAAGAAGCTGGACGAGGCGCTCGGCGGCGTGGTCGAGGACTGTGTGAACACCGTGGGCGTGGACCTGAACACGGCGTCGCCGTCCCTGCTGGAAAAAATCGCCGGGCTTTCCGCGGCGGTCTCCAAAAATATTGTGGCGTACCGGGAGGAAAACGGCGCGTTCCACTCGCGCAGCGAGCTGAAAAAGGTGCCGAAGCTGGGGCCGAAGGCCTTTGAGCAGTGCGCGGGGTTCCTGCGCGTGGCGGAGAGCAAAAACATTCTGGACAACACCGCCGTCCATCCCGAATCGTACGACGCGGCAAAGGCGCTGCTCACCCTGTGCGACTACGACATGGACAGCCTGAAAAAGAACGGCATCGGCGATCTGAAAAACCGGGTGGACAAAGTCGGGGCGGACAGCGCGGCCCACAGGCTCGGCATCGGCGTGCCGACGCTCAGGGACATTGTGACCGAGCTGCTGCGTCCGGGCCGCGACCCGCGCGACGAGCTGCCCGCTCCCATGCTGCGCACCGACGTGCTGAGCATGGAGGATCTGAAGCCCGGCATGGAGCTTTCCGGCACGGTGCGCAACGTGATCGATTTCGGCGCGTTTGTGGATATCGGCGTGCATCAGGACGGCCTTGTCCATATTTCGCAGATCTGCGACAAATTTATCAAGCATCCGGGCGAGGTGCTGAAGGTCGGCGACGTGGTGAAGGTGCGCGTGCTGTCCGTGGATACCGCGAAAAAGCGCATCGCGCTGACCATGAAGGGCGGGGGAATCGGCTGACGGGGGAGAAACCGCCTTGCATCGGGGAATGGAAACCTTTATAATAGGGTCATGAATAACAGAGACAAAGAAGGAATTAAAATATGAAGCTTGGTATCGTGGGGCTGCCGAATGTCGGCAAAAGCACCCTGTTCAACGCGATCACAAACGCGGGCGCACAGTCCGCGAACTATCCGTTCTGCACCATCGAGCCCAACGTGGGCGTGGTCGCAGTGCCGGACAAACGGCTGGACAAGCTGGCGGAAATGTACCATCCGGAAAAATACACCCCCGCCACCATCGAGTTTATGGATATCGCCGGGCTGGTGCGCGGCGCGAGCAAGGGCGAGGGGCTCGGCAATAAATTCCTTGCCAATATCCGCGAGTCCGACGCGATCGTGCATGTGGTGCGGTGCTTTGTCAACGACGACATCATCCATGTGGAGGGGAGCATCGACCCGAAAAGAGATATTGAGACCATCAATCTGGAGCTGATCCTCTCCGATATGGAGGTCCTTGACCGCCGGATCGACAAAACGCAGAAGATGATCAAGGCCGACAAGAAATACCAGGCGGAATACGACTTTTTCCTGCGTGTCAGGGAAACGCTCGACGCCGGCAAATCCGCGCGCAGCGTGGAGTGCACAGAGGAAGAGGCGGAGCTGCTCAACTCCGTTTCCCTTCTGACCAACAAGCCGGTCATTTACGCCGCCAATGTGAGCGAGGACGACTTTAAGGGCGGAATCGAAAACAATGACTATTTTAAGGTGGTAAAAGAGATCGCCGACAGCGAGCACGCGGGCGTTCTGCCCATCTGCGCGGAGATCGAGGCGGAGATCAGCGGCATGGACAGGGATGAAAAGGAGCTGTTCCTTTCCGACATGGGATTGAAGGAGTCCGGCCTTGACCGGCTGATCAACGCCTGCTACAGCCTGCTGGGGCTCATTTCCTACCTGACGGCGGGCCAGCCGGAGGTGCGCGCGTGGACGATCAAAAAAGGGACCAAGGCGCCGCAGGCGGCCGGGAAGATCCACACCGATTTTGAGCGCGGCTTTATCCGCGCCGAGGTGGTCGCGTTCGACGACCTGATGGCGTGCGGCACCATGGCCGCCGCAAAGGAAAAGGGGCTTGTCCGCAGCGAAGGAAAAGAGTATGTGATGAAGGACGGGGACATTGTGTTGTTCCGGTTCAACGTCTGACAAACAAGGATTCCGGCCCTTTTCTAACCCCAGCCTCCCTCCGTGAGGGGGTTTGTTTCGGGGTCCTTCGAAACCGATTCAACAGATAACTATCTGAGAGCATCGCCGTAGGCGCGTGCCGACCGCAGGTCCCATTTTTTGGAAGAAAAATCGGATGTTTTCTTGCGTGGGGCGGATTCCTGATGTATAATTGACTCAGGCAAACAAATTCTATCTATATGGAAATTTATCTGAAGGAGGAACTTTATCATGGAATTAAAAGGAAGTAAAACAGAAGCGAATTTATTGGCTGCATTTGCGGGTGAATCCCAGGCAAGAAACAAGTATACCTTTTACGCGTCCAAGGCGAAAAAGGACGGATACGAGCAGATCGCGGCCATTTTTGAAGAGACTGCCAACAATGAAAAAGAACACGCGAAGCTGTGGTTTAAATATCTGCACGGCGGCGAGGTAGGCCCGACAACGGATAACCTGGACGACGCGGCGAGCGGCGAGCGGTATGAGTGGACCGAAATGTACAAGGAATTTGCCGATGTCGCCGAGCAGGAAGGCTTTACCGAGATCGCGCAGACCATGCGCCTGATCGCAACCGTGGAAAAGAGCCACGAGGAGCGTTACCGCAAGGTCCTGCAGAATATCAAGGAAGACATCGTCTTCAAAGCAGGGGAAGAGACCGTCTGGGTCTGCCGCAACTGCGGTTATATCTATATCGGCAAGAACGCGCCGGAAAAATGCCCCGCCTGCAAGCATCCGCAATCCTACTTCGAGCGCAGAGCGGTCAATTATTAATCCAAGCTTTCAAAAGAGGCGGGCCGTGCGGCCCGCCCTTCAGTCAAAAAGGCAAAGCATCGGAAACGGTGCTTTGCCTTTTTGGGTTGACAGCGGGAAACAAGAGGTCACATATTTTATCATTTTCTTTATGAAAACTTAATAGGTTTTAAAAATAAGATTATTAAGTTTTTGTAGAATAAAACGATATATATTATAAAAATAAAATGACAATTCAAGTAGATTTGAAGGGAAAAAGATGAGAAAACATGATCACTCCACCGCCTTTGGTTTGATTTGCGGGGCTATGGTAATCGCGATCAGCGCCATATGGGGGAAAAAGGACATCAGAAGCGCGCTGCTGCTTTTTTATGATGTCCCGTCGATTTTTATTGTGCTGGGCGGGTCGTTGTGCGCCATTGTGGTCGCCTTTCAATGGGATACGATTAAAAGCGTGCCGTCCATCCTGAAAAATGCTTTTCTGGACAAACAGCTTCCCAAAAAAAAGACCATCGAATTGTTTGTGGAGCTGTCCAAACAGGCGCGCAGAACGGGAATTTTATCGCTGGAAAACAATCTGGAGAAAATTACCGACAAATACACGAAATCGGGGATCATGCTGGTCATCGACGGCACGAATGAAGAGACGATCCGAAGGATCAAGACGCTGGAAATAGACAACACCATCGAAAGGCATAAAAAATGCATCCAGCTGTTCCGGCTTTGGGCGAACCTCGCGCCGTCGTTCGGGATGCTGGGCACCTTTATGGGCCTGATTCAGATGATGGGGAATTTTCAGGATATGAGCAAGTTTTCCGCTGCGTTCGCGACTGTGCTGGTCACTTCGTTCTACGGGGTCATTCTGGCCAACCTGGTATTTTCTCCGCTTGCCAATAAGCTGGATATCAAAAATTCCGAAGAGATCAACAGAATGCAGATGGTTCTGGAAGGAATCATAGGCATCCAGACGGGAATAAGCCCCAGAATTATGGAAGATAATTTGAAGGCTTTCCTGTCGCCGTCGGAAAAGTTGGGCTACGAGCTGGTGGATATCAAAAATCTCAAGAGCCGCGGCGACGAAAAGGTAAAGAACCATGTCGCTTAAAAACAGTCTGGAAAACTCGGAGGACAACTGGCTGATTTCCTATGCCGATATGATGACGCTGCTGCTGTTCCTGTTTATTATTCTGTACGCCATGGCGGTGCAGAAGGAAGGGGCAAACCAAATACCTGCCGCTTCCGCCGCCCCGGCCGCGTCTGCCGCCGGTCAGGCCGCGGACCAGAGCAGTGCGGGGGAGACGGCCGCGTATTATTATATCGACAAAAACAGCTCCGCCGCGGGAACCGCAAGCAAAAGCAGTTCGGGCAGCAAAAGCGCCGCGGCAAAAACCGCGGCGGGCAAGAGCGCCACAGGCAAAAGCAGCAGTACGAAAAAAGTCGGTACCGCGGCCAAAAGCAGCGCGGGAAAGAGCAGTACCGGCAAGAGGCCCACGTATAACGAGGTGGAATCGTTTGTGGAAGGCAGCAGCCTGAAAGGCACGGTGAGCGTACAGCAGGTGGAGACCGGCATCGTGTTCGACATTCAGGCCGAGGTGCTTTTTGACGAGGGAAGCTCGCAGCTCCGGCCGGAGAGCGATACGATCCTCGATAAAATCGGCAAATATATCGGGTCGCTGTCAAACGACATCATCATCGCCGGACACACCGACAACCAGCCCGTCGACACGGGAAACTACCAGTCGAATTGGGAGCTTTCCTGCGATCGCGCAACCAAGGTGCTGAGGTATTTTACGGATACGGAAAAGCTGGCCCCGCAGAGGTTCCAGGCGGTGGGGTACGGCGGATACCGGCCGATCGCGGACAACGGCACCGCCGGCGGAAGACAGCAGAACCGCAGGGTCGAGGTGATCGTCGTTGAGGTGCCGTGAGCGGAAATCAGAGCGGCCCGCCCCTATTTCTGTTCCAGAATCAGCTCTTTGATATTCATCAGCATTTCGCGGTAGTCCAGATGATGCCTGACCCCGTGGGTCAGCAGCAGGGCGCGGATATAATTTTTGCCGTACCCGGCGCAGAATTCGTTTTCCTCCAGCAGTTCCATCAGGTAATTGCGGATATAGAGCACGCCGGTAACGTCCTGATCGTCCTGACAAAGCGGGTAATCAATGGTACAGGCGCCCTCGTGCGCGTGAAAGCGCGGGTCGTAGGACTGAAAAAATTCCTTGATTCCGACGTCGATCGTATGATTGTAGGCAATCAGCTCCGTCTGCACGCGGGTCGCTTTCACTTTCTTTAAAAGCTGTCTGCACTCGGTAACATACTGCCTGACAAGCTCCAGCCCGCTGAAAAAAATCTGCTGCAGATCCAACGCGCGCAGCGCGGCGTACGGGTCGGGCAGGGTGTTGAGGTAGGCGGTCATGCAGTAAAGCATGGATTCAAAAAGGGACTGCGCCGTTTCCACGGGCACCGAATTGCTTTCGTAGCCCGTGTACCGCAGAATCTCCTCGCTGAGCATGTTCAGCAGGCGGGCCTGCACATCCTGAATTTCATCCGGATTTAAAAAAGCGGCGATCGCGGCGTTACTGTTCATCCAAATCCTCCTTTTCGTCCTCATCCAGCTCGTCCGGCTCCGGGTTCATATTGGTATAGTCTGCCCGGCCGAAGCGCAGATTTTCCGCCAGCTTCTGCAGCTCCCTGTTCGCCAGCAGGTCCAGCGAACCGCCGCAGCGGTTTTCAAAGGCGTCCTTCATAAAAGCGATCAGCTCGCTGTCCGAAATCAGGTCGAGCGTTTCATTTTTATAGTAGTAAAACAGCTCGATCAGCTCGTGCAGGACCGGGGAATAATTCTGCTGGCTGAGGTAGGCGGAGCCGCAGAAGGCCTCGACCAGACGGCCAATGGTGGCGCTGCCGATTTCAATGCGTCCGTTTGCGCTGAGCGCTTCGGCGCGCGACTGGATCAGCGCGGAAACGTCCGTGGGGGAAAGCGTCAGACCCAGGGGCTCCGTTTTTTCATTCAGGCTTAAAAGCTGGGCGGCGGCAGTCGGGTCGGAAAACAGGTCGAGAGAAAAGACGGCGGATAGGCGGCTGTCCAATCAAAAATCCCCCTAAAAAATATTTTTGAAAAACCTATTGACAAATGGAAACAGATATGCTAAACTATAAACAGTATTATGAGAATAATATATATGTTCGCCATTCAACAGTATACCATTGATTCGTAAAAGAGTCAATGGCTTTTTTTTTGCAGTGCGAAAACTCCCGGCACAGCCGGGAGTTTAAAAAAGCTTTAGCGGTGAGCAAAAATGCAGGCTGAACCTTATCCGCAGTCCTGTGCATTTCTGTTTTTATAAACAAAAAGAGGCGGCGGGGGAAAGATCTATTAGGGGGATCCCTTCCCGCCGTCCCTTTCGGCAAGACGCAAAAAAACGCCGCACACGGATGACTCACCCATATACAACGTTCTACATCAAAGCGCACGGATATTATCAACGAACCTCTGTACAAAAACCGAAAGAGGCGGTATAATAATAACCGCAATGTGCTGATTATTCAGTTGCCTATGGAGGTACTTGCTCCGTAAGCAGGGGGCGGGGTGCTGTAACACTCCGTTCCTGCATTGCGCTTTTTATTGCGCCTTACAAGGGCATTATAGCGCGTTTTTTCCCGTAACGCAAGAGGGAATGTAAAAATATGACAGATTACCAGTGGAAAACCGGCGCCGGGAGTGTCTTCCGGCGCCGGTCTTATTACAAAACCCCCTCCCGCTGAACTCCTCTTGCGCATCACCGGTTGAACTTACTGAAGAGCAGGAATGCGAAAGGGGGCGGGGACGGGCATAGCCGAAACTCCGGCCGCGCGGTCAGCAGCGGTCCAGATCGCGCTGCAGCCGTTGCACATATCTTCCGGCATGAACGCCGTCCATCAGCGCGTGGTTCGCCTGAATGGAAAAAGGCAGGAGCGTTTTTTCACCGTCCTTAAAATATTTTCCCCAGGCGATGCGCGGAATGGAATCGTTCCTGTCCAGCGCGATGGGATGCGTCACCTGCGTAAAGGAAAACCAGGGAACGCAGGTGAGGTAGAGCACGTCGTCGCGCTCCTCCTGCGCCGGGTCCATAAACGTCTTTTGCGCGGCGGACGCGCGCGACGCTTTTTCCGAAAAGGAGCAGATATCTTCCGTTAAATCGACTCCTACGCACTTGAACAGGTCGCTGTCCCTGTCAAGATCGGTAAAGGAGGGGTGTACTTTGTCGTGAAGAACCACCCGGCCCCCGCGGATGCGGCAGCGGAATTCGGGGATTTCGTTCGCCGCCCGGGTCACGGCGAAGCCCATCGCGTAGTAGAAGGAAAGCCGGCGCTCCTTCACAAAGGGCAGAAATTTGGTGATGTCCAGATTCAGGCTGACGCTGAACATCGGATATTCCATTTTATAAAAATGCCGGAAATGCTCTTTTCTGGGCCATGTTTCCATATCGATGTATTCCACTTTCATCCCCGCTTCCCTAAGTCCTGTTTGAAAAAATCAGCAAACCGCAGGCCCGGCTAAGGCTGTGCCGTCCGGCGTAAAAATGGCCGGAATGCGGCGGATTTCAATCCTGCCGTAAAATCGCCCGGTAGATCTCGCCTTTTTTGAAACCGGTCTCGGCGGCGGCCTGTCTGGCGGCGTCCGAGGCCGAAAGGCCGTCTTCCATATATCTTTTCGCGAAGGCGACGCCGTCCTCCAGTGCAAACGATGCCTGTTCCTTTTGGGGCGCGCCCTCGATCACCAGCACAAATTCCCCCTTCGCGCCGCCGTCGGCGTAGCGCGCGGCGGCTTCGGACAGGGTGGTGCGGATGACCTCCTCGTGAATCTTCGTCAGCTCGCGCACCAGCGCGATGCGCCGGTCGCCCCACGCCGCGAGCATGTCGCTCAGGGTGGTGGAAAGCTTGTGTGGCGCTTCGTAAAAAATCATGGTGCGGGTCTCGTTTCTGACTTCCTCCAGATGCTCCCGGCGGCTTTTTTTGCCGACGCTCAGAAAGCCCTCGAACGTAAAGCGGCCGGTCGGCAGCCCGGAAACCGCCAGCGCCGAAACGACGGCGCTCGGGCCGGGCACAACGTAAACCGGGATTCCGCGCTCCGCGCACTGGGCGACCAGAAGCTCCCCGGGGTCGGAAATGGCGGGCATCCCCGCGTCCGAAACGAGCGCGCAGGTTTCCCCGGCCTCGATGCGCGCGCAGATCACGTCCCCGCGCTCGCGCTTGTTGTGCTCAAAATAGCTGACCATCGGTTTTTTGATGCCGAAACGGTTGAGCAGCTTCAGCGTGACCCGCGTGTCCTCCGCGGCGATGAAATCGGCTTCCCGCAGGGTTTCCGCCGCGCGCGGGGAAAAATCGGAGAGATTGCCGATCGGCGTGCCGACCACCATTAATTTTCCGCTCATGTTGCCGCCGCTCCTTTGTTCCGCGCGTATTCGCCGTAGATTGCGGTCATTTCCTCAGAGTATCCGCCGCCGTCCTCGATCAGCAGGACGGGATCGATCACCATGCCGGGTTTTCCGCCCCGGTTTGCCTGTAACAGAAAAAGCGACGGGGGCTTGTCCGCGCGCTGCTGCACCAGGCGCAGGCGCTTGGGTTCCAGCCCCGCGCTTCTCAGGTCCAGCAGGACGCCGCAAAGGCGCTCCGGGCGCAGGCAGCAGCAGAAGCGGCCGCCGAACCGGAGCAGGTACGCCGCGCTGCGGGCGATTTCCGCAAAGCTGCACGCAACCTCGTGCCGCGCGACGCGGCGGGACTCCTCCGGATTTTTCAGGCCCGCGCCCTCTTCCTTATAAGGCGGGTTGCAGGCGATGAGGTCGAACCGGTTGGCGGGCAGGGCGAAATTTTGCTTGATCGCGGTCATATCGCAGCAGAGCAGCCCGACCGTGCCGGTCAGACGGTTCAGCTCCACGGAGCGGCGGGCCATTTCACAGGCCTCCCGCTGAATTTCCACGCCGTAAATTTTTTTCGGTTTTGCCTTCGCGCACCAGATCAGCGGGACGGCGCCGCAGCCCGTGCCGAAATCCGCGCAGATTTCGCCTGTTTTCGGCAGGGAAAACGACGCGAGCAGAACGGTGTCGGTGTTGAAGCGGTGCGCCTGCGAAACGATCACCGAAATATCGCGCGAAAGCGGTTCAAGATGTTCATCGGGTAAAAGCATAAGGTCCCCCGGTCATCCCTGTTTTTACAGGATTCAAAGAATACTGGCTTTCAGGAGTTTTGGCTGATTTCTAAAATTTATTACACATGCAGCGGCGCTTCTCACCCCCGCCCCCTCCCGCCCACAAAGCGAAATCGAAAGCATTCCGGTGCGGAAAGGGGTTGGGCAGGGGTGGGATCGGCATCGCCGGAGGTTTTCGCGCCGCAAAGAAAAAAGACGGCGCGCAACAACGCTCCGCCTTTCGTCCACATGTAAAATTATTCCTGTACGGGAGCGCCTACGGGGCAAACATCCGCGCAAGCACCGCATTCTGTGCAAAGATCAGCGTCGATAACGTACTTGCCGTCACCTTCCGAAATTGCGTTTACAGGACAGCCTGCCGCACATGCGCCGCAGGAAATGCAGTCGTCACTAATTGCATATGCCATGGGAAACACCTCCATATAAAATTACAACATAATTTTATCATAAATAACAAAAATTGCAACTGTAATCAGGTAAAAAATAAATTTAATCTTTTTCCAGTTTTTTCAGCTCTTCCAGCTCGCCGCGGTCAATATTGACCTGTCCGCCCTTGATCAGCTTTACCTGGCCCGCCTTAAAGGTCTGGGGGGCGGCGTCCGGCGCGGAGTCGAGCCGCACCTGCAAAACGCCGGTCAGCATGTTCAGGTCGGTAACGGTGCCCCTGCCCGCCGGCGTGGTCACGATGGAGTTTACGCTCGGGGTGGAGCGGATCAGGTCCTGATAAGCCTCCTGCTCGTATTTCAGGCAGCACATCAGGCGCCCGCAGGTGCCGGAAATTTTGACCGGGTTCAGGGAAAGGCCCTGCTCCTTGGCCATCTTGATGGAAACCGGCTGAAAACCGCCCAAAAAGGTCGAGCAGCAGAACGGCCGGCCGCAGATGCCCAGCCCGCCGAGCATTTTCGCCTCGTCGCGCACGCCGATCTGGCGCAGCTCGATCCTGGTGCGGAAAACCGACGCTAGGTCCTTGACCAGCTCGCGGAAATCCACGCGCCCGTCGGCGGTAAAATAAAACAGGATTTTGGTGTTGTCAAAGGTGTATTCCACGTCCACCAGCTTCATTTCCAGCTTGTGGGCCGCTATTTTCTTCAGGCAAATCTGAAAAGCCGACTTTTCCTTCGCGGCGTTTTCCTCCATCTTTTTCAGGTCGTCCCTGGTGGCGACGCGGATCAGCTTTTTCAGCGGCTGCACGATGCCTTCGTCGCTGATCCGGCGGTTTTCCATCGCGATTTCGCCGCATTCAATTCCGCGGGCGGTTTCCACGATGACCATATCGCCCTGCTTCAGTGTATTCCCGTCGGGGTCAAAATAGTATATCTTGCCTACATTTTTAAAACGAACGCCAATTACTTCGGCCATGGGAACCTCCAATATCGTAAAATAGGGACTATCTTCCGGCGCCGGCGCGCAGATTCGCGCACAGAGCCGTTGCCAGCAGCGCCGCGTTCGCGTTCAGGTCGAGCGCGCGCTGCGCCTTCCGCACTTCGTTCAGCAGGGTAAGAAGCTTTTCGCGGGTCAGTCCCGCGCCGAGCGCCGCCGCCGCTTCCCTTTGACCGGAAAGGCAGGTGCTCCCGCCCGAACGGAGCGCCGCCGCGTCGCGCAGAATCAGCCCGAGCTGGGGCAGGACGGCGCGCAGCCTGTCTTTATCTTTTGAAAGATCCGCCGTCAAATACAGCAGGTCCGTTTCGTTTGCGGCGGTGATCGCCGCCGCCAGTTTTTCCATATACGCGGGGTCGGCCTCCGTTTCCGCGCGTGCGCCCTCCAGCGAGAAAATCTGCGCGCGGGAGCGCACGGTGGGCAGGAGCGCCGAAGCGCTCGCGGCCGTCAGCAGGAACAGCACGTTTTCCGGCGGCTCCTCAAAAACCTTTAACAGGGCGTTCTGGGAAATTTCGCTCATATTCTGTACGCCGTAAAGGACGTAAACCTTGGTCTGCGCTTCATGGGGCCGGATGTACGCGTCCGAGCGGATCCGGCGGATGGCGTCGATGGGAAAGGCGCGCGGGTTCGCGTCGCCGTCCAGCGTGAGGATATCGGGGTGGGAACCGGCCCGCGCTTTGACGCAGCCCGGGCAGCCGCCGCAGGGACGGACTTCGCCGGAGCACACGGCGGCTTGGGCCAGCGCCGCGGCCAGGGCGTTGCGCTCCCGCGCGGGACCTTCCAGAATGATCGCGTGCGCAAGCCGGCCCTCGCCGAACGAGAGCGCAAGCTGCTCTATGATTTCCTCATTGCCGGAAAATCCGCCGATGCGAAGACTGGTCATACCTTCTCAAACCGGTCCACGCTTAAAACAAAAATGGTCGACCCGCCGACGGTGACTTCGACGGGGAACGAGGAGTAGACGCCGACGTCCATGGTCGTCGTGCTCGGAACAAGCTGGGTGCGGCGGCTGCTCTGCTTTGAAATGATGGAGATGACCTGATCGACCTTGTCATCATCCGTGCCTACGATGAAGGTGGTGTTGCCCGCCATTAAAAAACCGCCGGTTGTCGCAAGCTTGGTAACGGAAAAGCCGTCCTTGGTCAGCGCCGCGGAAACCATGCCGCTGTCGTCGTTGCTCACAATCGCAAGTACCAGTTTCATAATGAATCCCTCACTTTTATCATTTAACGGAAAGAACGGATATTCAAATCTGATCCAACAGCAATATTCAAAATCCGCGGAAAATATTTTCCGTTTCGCTTTTCCGCTTAATTTGTCTGATTCCTGTTTTATTATTTTAGCACTTTTATTGAAAAAAAGCCATACCCCTGTAAAAACCGGAGAACATCTTTTGTAATTTCCTCCCCGGGCATCACGACGGGGACGCCCGGCGGGCAGGGGCACGCGGCCTGCGCCGCGACTCTGCCCAGCGCGTTTTCCAGCGGAACCGTCTCCGCGGCGGAAAAAACGGCTTCGCGCAGACCGGTTTTTACAGGGGGCGGGGAAGGAAGCTCCGGCGTTCCGGGAAGCGGGGGCCGCGCCGGAAGCAAATCGATTGCGTCCTTTAGACGGGCGAAATCGCTTTCCGTATTGAACGGAGTCGCAATGAACACCACATGGGCGCCGTCGGCGTACTCCGGCTCCACGCCCGCGCCGCGGAAAATTTCCGCTGCCGCGGTACCCGAAAGGCCGATGGAGGCGGTGTTCAGCGTGATGCGCGTCGGGTCCGACAATCCCTCCGGAAAAGAAATACCGTGTTCGAGCGCGGCGAGCCTGATTTTCTGAACGCGCTGCTGCAGGGCGGCGTACTCGCCTTTGTGCGCTTCCAGCCACGCGCGGGCCAGATCGAGCGAGGCCATCACCGCGTAGTTGGGGCTGGTGGAGCCGAAAAGCGCCATGGCGTCCTTGGCGCCGTCCGCGAACCGGCTGTCCGCGATATGGAGCCAAGCGCCGCCGGTCAGCACGTTCAGCGTTTTGTGCGCGGAGCAGGCGGTCATGCTCGCGCCGAGGGTGAGCGGATGGAGCACGGGGTCGGTGAACATCAGGTGCGCGCCGTGCGCGTTGTCCACAAGAAGCGGAATATCCGCCTGTCTGCAGGCCCGCGCGATCGCGGGAATGTCCAGCAGCTCCCCGTAGTAGTTGGGGCTGGTGACGTAGACGGCCTTTGCGTCCGGATTGCCTTCCACGGCGGAGACGATTTCCCCGGGCAGCACCCAGACCGGCTGAATGTCCAGCAGCGCCATGGCGTTGACCGCGCTGCGGTGCAGCACCCGGGAGCAGACGACCTTTCCGCCGTCCGGCGCGGCGAGCCGGAGCATGGCCTGGATGCACAGGGTGCAGCCGCCCGCGGAGATGCAGGTGCGTTCTGCGTGAAACAGCTTTGCGGCCAGACGCTCGGCTTCCAGAATCGGGCCGTCCGCCTCAAACAGGCTGTCCGTGTCCGGCAGCTCCGTAAAATCCAGGGAAAATAAATCCTGCGGCAGAGAGAGAGGGTTGTTTTTATGGCCCGGCGTGTGGAACGAAGCGCGATTTAAGTCCCTGTGCTTCACCAGCGCGGTATAAAGCGGAGTCGGCATAGCCGGTTTCTTCCTTTCACTGAAAAACCGCACGGCTCAAACCGTGCGGCCTCTGATTATTTTCCCTGATAGGTTTTGCTCGGCAGATCCGTTTCATAGATGAAATCCGCGACGGTTTTCCGGCATTTTTCAAGGTCGGGCACCAGCACGTCCGCGGGGGAACCGCCGATGGAGACCCGCTGGGAGGTATATTCGTTATTCGCGGGAATGCGGTTCTGGCTGACGGGGTAATTCAGGTAGGTCAGCGCGTTTGTCGCCATATTCAGCACTTCGTTTTTTGTCATATTGGTGGTAACAAGGGGAAGAATATCGTACAGCGCCTGATTGACGGTGCCGAGGCTCGCTGTTTTAAATTTGTCGACGATGCTGGAAAAAACCTTGCGCTGGCGCTCGGTGCGCTCAAAGTCGTCGCCGATGGCGCGGATACGCGAATAGTAAAGCGCCTGCTTGCCGCTCAGCAGGAAGGTGCCGGCGGACAGGTTGCGCCTGGAATCGCCGGAGTTCTGGTTGATCAGCTTCGCTTCGCCGGAAGTGATGGTCATGGTCACGCCGCCGAGCTTGTCCACAATTTTGGAGAAGGACGCGTAATCGATCAGGACAAAGCGGTCGATGTCGGTGCCGAAGTTCGCTTCAATGGTGGAAACGGAAAGCTGCGGGCCGCCGGAAGTGTATGCCACATTCAGTCGCTGGCTGCCGTGGCCGGGGATCGCGACGTACATGTCGCGCATAAAGGAGGTCAGCTTCAGCTTCTTGTGGCGGGAATCGACCGAAACCAGCATCATGCTGTCGCTGCGGCCGGGATCGTTCGGCTGGTAATCGTCCACGCCCATGACCAGAATATTGGTGATGGCGTCGTCGTGGTACAGCCCGCCCAGAACGCCCGCCTGCGCGCTGGTGTCGCCGCTGGCGGTTCCCTCCTGAAAAATCGGGGCGGTTTCCACCTTGGAGACGGGATCCTCGGGCGGGACAAAATTGATCCTTCCAAGCATCTGGTCGGCATAAACGCAGCCGACGCCGGAAAGAAGAAGGACGACACTCAAAAATAAGATCGCTATATTTCGGATGAGAGCTTTTTTACCTTTGCCCTTATTCGGGCTTTTCTTTGTTTTATTCACAACATCAGTCCTCAATCGACATTTTTTAAGATAATAACCATTATATTATAACCGCTTGCGGAAAAAGAATAATTTTTCGAAAGAATAATTTTATGAACAGAATATGGAAGTTCAGTCCTGTTCGTCCAGCGTCAGAGCGTAGGAGGGAAGGAATTCCGCGACGAAGCAGTCGGCCTCCGGCAGGTGCAGATCGCTTACGGTCCGGCGCAGGGAGGCTTCCGCCTTGGTAAATTCGGAATTGCCCATCCCTTTTTCCTCCATGCATTTGATGACGGCGGAAAGCTTGTCCGCGGCTTTGACAAGAGGCAGAAGCTCCCGGTCACCCTCCTGCGCTGCGGTGAAGATCGACTCGTAGCTCGGCTTCAGATCGTCCGGCAGAAGGCTCAGAAGCTTTTCCTGCGCGACGGTTTCGACCTCTCGGTAGGCGGAGCGGATTTTGGGGTTGAAGTATTTGACCGGCGTGGGAAGGTCGCCGGTGATGATCTCCGCCGCGTCGTGGTACAGCGCAAGCAAAGCCGCGCGCTCCGGGCTGACGTGGCCGCCGAAGCGCGTGTTGCGCAGCACGGCCAGCGCGTGGGCGATGACCGCGGTTTCAAAGCTGTGTTCGCTCAGGGTTTCGCTGCGGGTGTTGCGCATCAGCCCCCAGCGGCAGATGTATTTCATGCGCGACAGCATCGCATAAAAATGAAACATGGTATTTTCCCCTTTCATGAGAGTATCACCGAAGGCGCCGCTTCAGGCTGAAACTCCCCCGGTCAGGACCTGCCGGTCCGGGCTTCGCCTGCCCGGCTCAAGGGAAGAACTCCCTCAGTCAGGCTTTGCCTGCCAGCTCCCTCAAAGAGGGAGCCTGAAAAAGCTGAGTCCCCGGCCTCCCTCCGTGAGGGAGGTGTCGCGCTCGGCGCGACGGAGGGAGTTTTCTCGGGAGTAACTGCCCGAGAGCATCGCCGCAAGTAGGAGTTGATCGTCAGCTTCGCCCTCAGGCCGGGCGGGCCCCTACTTTCGCTCTTGTCCGAAAGTAGGCAAAGGACGCGTAGGGGGATTTTAAATTCCCGGCGGGAGGGCTCCATAAAATCCCCCTGCACCCCCGGGGTATCCCCAAAGTACCTTTGTGTGGCACGATACTGTTGTGGTCTTCATGGACGGAGGATACGGAAAGGCAGGATTTGGCCCCCTCCTTGAAGAGGCCGAAAAAGACCAAACCCTTGCCTCCCTCTTAGAGGGAGGCGTCGCGCTCGGCGCGACGGAGGGAGTTTCCGGGAGCGACTTCCCAAGAGCATCGCCGCAGGCGCTTGCCGACCGCAGGGTCCCGCAGACGAGTGCCGACCGCAGGGTCCCGTCTTTTACGACATTATAACCAATATAATAACAAACGGTAAATATTGCAAGAAACAGTCTTGTAATTTTTAAATTCGCTTTGTTCAGACAAAACCGTGTGATATAATATGTTAATCAGGAATATGGGGGCGACAGTTTGACAGGTGTGCTGACCCGCAAAGGGAGACAAAATTATTATTGGAAGGCCCTGCTTTACGGCATGGGAATAGCTTTTCTCTTTTTCATACCTTTTATTATTTTTGATAACGGTTATTTTTTGTTTTACGGCGACTTCAACGTACAGCAGGTCCCGTTTTACCAGATGTGCCACGACGCGGTGCGCAGCGGCAATATCGGCTGGAGCTGGACAACCGACCTGGGCGCCAATTTTATCGGCTCCTATTCGTTTTACCTGCTGGGCAGTCCGTTTTTCTGGCTGACCATCCCATTCCCCAGCTGGATGGTGCCGCACCTGATGGGTCCGCTGCTGATCCTGAAATTCGGCTGCGCTTCCCTGACGGGCTTTCTCTATCTGAAAAGGTACGTCAAAAATCCGGATTACGCGGTCATCGGCGGAATGCTGTACGCGTTTTCGGGCTTTTCGGTCTACAATATCTTTTTCAACCACTTTCACGAGGCGATTATCTTTTTCCCGGTGATGCTCTGGGCGCTGGACGAATATATCTACACCCGGCGGCGCGGCATCTTCGCGGTGACGGTGTTCGCCTGCTGCTTTGTCAATTACTATTTCTTTGTGGGACAGGTTGTTTTCACGCTGCTTTACGGGTTTACCCGTCTTTTGACCGGCAACTGGAAAATCACGCTCAGGGACTTCCTGCTGATTATCTGCGAGGCCGTGATCGGCGTTCTGGGCGCCGCCGTCCTGCTGGTGCCGACCATTTTGGCGGTGGTCCAGAACCCGCGGGTGGACAACCCGCCCGAGGGCTGGAACGCGCTGCTCTACGACTGGAACCAGCGCTATGTCCACATTCTGGAATGCTTCTTCTTCCCGCCGGATATTCCGGCCCGGCCCAACTTCACCCCGAAGTCGGAAGCGAAGTGGGCTTCGCTCGGCGCATGGCTGCCGCTGTTCAGCATGACCGGGGTCATCGGCTTTTTGCGTATGCACAGGGAGCACTGGCTGAAAAAGCTGCTGGGCGTCCTGTTCCTGATGGCTTTTATTCCGATCCTGAATTCCGCGTTCCAGCTTTTCAACGCGTCGTATTACGCGCGCTGGTTCTATATGCTGACCCTGATGATGAGCCTTGCGACGGTGATCTCGCTCGAGAGGGAGTGCATCGACTGGAAAAGTTCCATCAAATGGACGGCCGGCATCACGCTGGGAATCGCGCTGCCCATCGGGCTGATGGTGACCACGACGCAGCAGGACGGGCAAAAGGTGACTTCCTTCGGGTTGGAGGATTACCCCACCCGTTTCTGGACGTATGTGGCGATCGCGCTTTTAAGCCTGACCCTGCTGACGATTATTTTCAAGTGGTACCGACGGGATAAAAAGCTGTTTATCCGCCGCTGTATGAACGGGGTGGCCCTGATTTCCGTTCTGTATTCGCTGTTTTTCATCGCGCTGGGGAAAACCCAGAGCGACGACGCCCACCGGGAGCTGATCCCTTATTCCCTCAACGGCGGGAAAGACATCCAGCTGCCCGACACCAGAAACTGCCGCATCGACGTGTACGACGGCATGGACAATCAGGCCATGTTCTGGCAGATTCCGACGATCCAGGCCTTCCACAGCATTGTGCCGGGCTCCATTATGGATTTTTACCCGTCCATCGGCGTCCAGCGCGACGTGGGCTCGCGGCCGGAGGCCAAGTATTACGGCCTGCGCGGACTGACCAGCTGCCGCTGGCTGTTTGACCCGGTACAGAGCGGCAAGAATTTCGCGGGGGACGAGGGCGGGGATACCCCGGCGATGCCCGGCTGGACGTTCTACGCGGTGCAGAACGGCTTCAATATTTACGAAAACGACTATTATATCCCCATGGGGTTCAGCTACGATTCCTATATTACCCGCGCGGAATACGAGCAGGTGGACAAGGAGAGCCGCCATCTGCTTCTGCTGAAAACGCTGGTGCTGGAAAACGACGACGTGCAGAAGTACGCCGGGATTCTTCCCCATAACGACGATTTCCTGTCCAGTGAATTCACGCAGAGCGCCTATTTCGAGGACTGCCTGAACCGGAAGTCGGAAGCCTGTTCCTCCTTTGAGCGGGACAACAGCGGCTTTACCGCAAAAATCACCGCGGACAAGGAACGGCTCGTATTTTTCAGCGTCCCCTGGGAAGGCGGCTGGAGCGCGCAGGTCAACGGCAAACCGGCGGAAATCGCCAAGGTAAACGTCGGGTTCATGGCGGTGAAGGTGCCGGCCGGGGAGTCGGTCGTCCGCTTCGACTACGCGACGCCGGGCCTGAAGCTGGGCGCGGCGGTATCCGCAGGCGGCGCGGTGCTGTATCTGGTATTTTATCTTGTAACCCGGGCGTATGACAAAAGGAAGCCGCGCAAGCGGAAAACGTACCGGATCAAATACGAGGAACTCCCGGCGGAAGAGGTGCGGCCGGCGCCCGAGGCACTGGAAACGACACAATGACATCTTATCGGAGGAAATTATGCCTACTGTATATTTGGTGATACCCTGCTATAACGAGGAAGAGGTTTTGCCGGAAACGGTGAAACGGCTGACAATCAAAATGAATTCCATGATCAAGGCCGGGCGCGCCGACGAAAAAAGCCGGATGCTCCTTGTGGACGACGGCAGCCGCGACCGCACCTGGGAACTGATCAGCGGGTACTGCGAAGAAAATACGCTGGTCAGCGGGATCAAGCTCGCGCACAACCGCGGCCACCAGAACGCGCTTCTGGCGGGGCTGATGACCGCGAAGGAGTACTGCGACTGCGCCATCAGCCTGGACGCCGACCTGCAGGACGACATTGAGGTGCTGGACCAGTTTGTGGACAAGTTTATGGAAGGCTGCGACGTGGTCTACGGAGTGCGCAACAAGCGCGAGACGGACACGGCTTTTAAGCGCACCACCGCGCAGGGCTTTTATAAATTCATGAAGGTGCTCGGGGTGGACGTCGTCTATAACCACGCGGATTACCGGCTGATGAGCCGCCGCGCGCTGGGCGCGCTGAGCGAATACAAAGAGGTCAACCTGTTTTTGCGCGGGATCGTGCCGCTTATCGGCTACCGGAGCGACTACGTGTACTACGACCGGAACGAGCGCTTTGCGGGCGAGTCGAAATATCCGCTGAAAAAAATGCTTTCCTTCGCGCTGGACGGTATCACGTCCTTCAGCGTAAAGCCGCTGAAAATGATCTCCACTCTGGGGATCATCCTGTCCCTGCTTAGCATTCTGGGCCTGATCTACGCGTTGGTTTCGTATTTTATGGGCCTTGCGGTCGCGGGCTGGACGGCGATCGTCTGCTCCATCTGGCTGCTCGGCGGCATCCAGCTGCTGTGCCTCGGCGTGGTGGGCGGCTACGTCGGCAAGATCTACAGCGAAGTCAAGGCAAGGCCGCGTTTCCGGATCGAGGAATTTAAAAAATAGCCCGGATTTTACGGAAAAAAGAAGAATTTGGCCGGTGAAAAAATTGCCCGGGAAGGGAACCGGCAATATTACCCGGGAAATTTTCAGGATATCAGAAAGCGGACAGGGTTTCCTGCCCGCTTGTTATTTTAAAAGGATGCGCGTTTCCCCGGGGTTCAGGCTGATGAGCTTGGCCGAAATGCGCGGATGCTTGAGCTGCTTGCGCACCATGTCGCGCAGCACCTGGCCGCTGTTGTAGCCGTGAATGACGCGGATTTCCGAAATGCTTTTGTCCGCGCGGGTCAAAAGCTGCTCCAGGCCGCGTTTGGCCTCGCCGGCGGTCATGCCGTGAATATCCACTTCCAGTACGCTGCCGTGTTTTGTCTGACGCATTGCTTTCCCCAACCCGCTTTTCTTATGGAATCGTCTTTACGGCTATTATACCACAGCCGCGGCGCGCCGTTGTGGCGTATTTGTAAATTGGCGAACGGGTATCCTCATCGCGTGCGATTATGATCCCATCAATTTGAAAAAAGGAAGCGCCTGAAATGTCAAAAACAGGGATGGACGATCGGGCCCTTTATGCTATAATAAAGAGAACGGGAGGGATTCGGAGTGAAGGTTGTCGATCTGAGAAACGTCTTTGCAAGCTGTAACGACGTGTTGATTGAAATCAGCGATCAATTCATTTATTATGCGGAAGAGAAGAGAGAGGAAGGCCACAACAACCTCTTTATTCTGGAATATAACCGCGTCACGCGCCGTGAGCGGATCATCGCGAACTATTTTCTGAGCAATCCGGCTTTCGTACAGCATTTTTTCAGCTTTCCGGAGGACATTATCGTCGTGATGGAAAGCGGGGAAAGCGAGGCGTGGATTTTACGGATCGACAAGCGCACGGGCGCGGAACGGAACATGGCCACGCTGAACTTTATCGGCGGGTTTTCGGACTGCACCGCTCTGGACGAAAGCCACCTGATGATTTACACAAAGGAGAACGCGCGGCACCGGGCGCTGTTTGAGGACTACAAAAAGCTGACCGGTTTTGAAAAAGTGGCGTATCTTTACGATATTGACGACGAAAAGTACTATTATGTGCGCGACCCGCGCGTCTGTACCGCGGACAGCGCCGGACTGATTCCCTACGAGGCGGACGGGCAGAGACAGCTTCTGGTTTTGCAGCCGCACGGCGACGAGGCGGAAAAGGAGCATTGCTACCGGAACATCCGCTGGCTGGGCGACAATATCAACGACAACGTCTGGCTTTGCCCGCTGTTCGACTTTATTGTCGCCGTCAAGACCGGGGAGGAGCGCGCCCCGCTGGAGCTGATCCTGAGCGCGGGAACCCCGGGGCTGGTGCGCTTTGCCGGCATGGACGGCGGCAGCCTGTATTTCCGGATCAAGTATTTTCCGACCGGCGACCAGAGAATCTGCGCTTACGACAAGACGACGGGGAAAAAGTCGATTGTGGCGGAGCTGAACCTGAAGGAGGACGAGGCCCCCGCCATGTTCAGCATCGACGGCAACGGCGCGCGGGTCTACCGGATCGCGGAGGAAGAGGACGGTTACCGGGTGGACGGCGTGCTGAATTCCGAAATCCACACGCGGTACAGCAAGGAGCTGGGGGAGTTTTTCGCCTGTGTGGACGACCGGTTTATCCTGGCCCGCTATGTTCTTGCGGACGAGAAGGATTCCTTTGAGTTCAATTCGGTATTTGACGCGCAGACGGGGACCCAGAAAAGCTATGAGTGCAGCTGCGCCGTACAGGGCGGCACCGTGGTGCTGTACTGACGGGCTAACTCCTTGCCTCCCTCTTTGAGGGAGGTGTCGCGCTTGGCGCGACGGAAGGAGTCTCCCCGGGAGTTCCTCTTTTGATTCAATAGGTAGCTATCTGCGAGCATCGCCGCAAGTAAGAGTTGATCGTCAGCTTCGCCCTCAGGCCGGGCGGGCCCCTACTTTCGCTCTTGTCCGAAAGTAGGCAAAGGACGCGCAGGGGGATTTTGAATTCCCGGCGGGAGGGTTCCATAAAATCCCCCTGCACCCCCGGGGTATCCCCAAAATGTCTCTATGTGGCACGGTACCTTCATGGTTTTCATTGACGGTAAAGACGGTAGATATAGAAAAGAAAAGGGCGCGGACAGAAGCTTCTGTCCGCGCCCTTAATTTGTTTTAGCTGTTTATTTGGACGACGCGGCGCTTGCCGCTGAGGCGGCCGCCGAAGAGGCCGGAGCGGAGGATGCCGCAGCCGCGGAGGAGGTCTTGGTCTCAAACATGGAAGGCTTATAGGAATCGATCGCCTTCTGGTTCAGGGTAACGTTGGTGTACGCCGCCGCTTCCTTTTCGATTTCGTCGGAGTATTCCTGACCCTTCAGCTGGGCCAGAATGGAGCTGCGGGTGCTTTCGGTACCGAGCTGCCCGGCGGTTTTCTTGGTGACGTCGTTCTTCATCGCGACCAGATAGGTGCCGGAGATTTCCGCCGCCTTGACCTCGCCCGGCTTCATGGAAGAGAAGAGGGAAAGGAAATCCGCCGGGAAACCGGAGCTGCTGTCCAGGATCTCGGTGCCGGACTGAAGCTGGTCGGTCGTCTGCTTGGAGGAGACTTTATAGGCGTCGGCAGCCTGCTGCATGGTCATTTTTCCGGCCTTGATGTCCGCCGCGTAGCCGTTGAACTCTTTTTCCAGCGCGGCCTGCTCGGTTTCCGTGATCATCACCGTGCTGCCGTTGGCGTCGGTGCTGTAAAGCGGCTTGAGGAAATAGGAAAAGTCGGTGTAGTTCTTCTCGAAATAGGCTTTCAGGTCGGCATCGGAAACTTCTTTTTTGCCGCCTTTGCCGTAGAGAGCCGTAAACACCTTCTGGTATTTGGTGTAATAATCCGAATACACAAGATTGAACGAACTCTTTGAGATGCCGTATTTTTCAAGGGTGGAGCTTGCCTGCGCCCACTGGGAATCCGTGCTGGAGCTGATGGACTTCGTCTCGTCCGCGGTCAGGGAAAGGCCGAGCTCCTTCATTTTATCGTTCATCACAAAGAGCATCTTTGTGGAATTCAGCGCTTTTTCCTTGATATAGGCTTCCGAGTCCTTGCCGTCGATCTTCTGTTCCAGAAGCGGCTTCGACGTGTCCGTCGCCAGGGATTGCGCACTCTGGTAAGCATAATACAGATTATAGATATATGCCCCGATGGGAGCGGTCAGGCTGTCGTTTTTCATCGCCCAGCTTTTGTCGCTTTTACACGCGGTCGTACCCGCTATCATGGCGACGGCCAGCACTGCGGCGACCACCTTTTTCGACTTCTTTAACATAACTACCTCCATGCGCTTGTGCGCAGCCAAATTTGAACAGGTGCCGGGCCTCGTCTGTCAACAAGACCTGATTCAAGTTTCACCAGATTATTATACTCTTATCCGTCCGGCTTGTCCAGTGCGCCGCCCACCGATTTTGTGAAGGTTGTGTGAAACCTCGGTGGAAAACCGGTGAGTTTTTGCGCGGTATGACGTTATTCCCGGATCGTGTTGAGAATTTCGGTCAGGGTGTCCAGCGGGGTGGCGCCCGGAAGGATTTTGACGCTGATGTACGGTTTCGCTCCGGCGTTCAGCATCACGCGGGAACGCATGGAGGAAATGAGGGAACCGACCTGCTTCATGTCGATGTTTGTCTTATAAAGGAGCAGAACGTCGTTCTGCTGCTTGATCTCATAAATGCCCAGCTGGGAGGCGAGGTTGCGCAGAAGCGCGACCTCGATCAGGCCGTTTACGCTCTCCGGCGGGTCGCCGAAGCGGTCGATCAGCTCGTCGGTCACGTCGAGCGCGTCCTCGCGGGTGCGGATGTCCGCGATGCGGCGGTAAATCTCCAGCCGCTGGCTGAGGTTGGAAATGTAGCCTTCCGGGATATGCGCCTGAATCTGCATATCCACCAGGCATTCCCGGTCGTACTCGGGCGGGGCTTCGCCCTTCTCGCGGCTGATCGCCTCCGCCAGCAGGTGCAGGTACATGTCGTAGCCGACGGCTTCCATATGGCCGTGCTGCTCGCCGCCCAGAATGTTCCCGGCGCCGCGGATTTCAAGGTCGCGCATCGCGATTTTGAAGCCGGAGCCGAATTCCGTGAACTCGCGGATGGCGGAAAGCCGCTTCTGGGCGATTTCCGTCAGCACCTTGTTGGGCGTAAAGGTCAGGTAAGCGTAGGCGCGGCGGCTGGACCGCCCCACGCGGCCCCGGATCTGATGAAGCTGGGAAAGGCCCATCCGGTCCGCGTTTTCGATGATCAGCGTGTTGGCGTTGGGCACGTCCACGCCGGTTTCAATGATCGTCGTGCAGACGAGCACGTCGATTTCGTGCTCGATCAGGCGGCGCCAGACCTCGGAAAGCTCCTGCTCGTTCATTTTGCCGTGGCCGAAGCCGATGCGCGCCTCCGGAATCTGCGCCTGCAGGCGGGCGGCGGTGCGCTCGATGGTGGCGACGTCGTTGTGCAGGTAGTAAACCTGCCCGCCGCGCCGCAGCTCGCGCCGGATGGCTTCGCTGATCAGGCCGCTGTCGTGCTCCAGCACGTAGGTCTGCACCGGGTGGCGGTCGTGCGGCGCCTCCTCGATCAGGCTCATGTCGCGGATGCCGGAGAGCGCCATGTTCAGCGTGCGCGGGATCGGCGTGGCCGAAAGGGTGAGGACGTCCACATTTTTGCACAGCGCCTTGAGCTTTTCCTTCTGCGCGACGCCGAAGCGCTGTTCCTCGTCGATGATGACCAGTCCCAGATCGCGGAATTTCACGTCCTTGGAAACAAGGCGGTGCGTGCCGACCACCATGTCGATCTCCCCGCGCTTCAGGCGCCGCAGGATCTCCTCCTGCTGCTTCGGCGTGCGGAAGCGGGAAAGCAGCTCGATCCGGACCGGGAAGCCCTCCATGCGCTTGGTGATGGTCTGGAAGTGCTGCCACGCGAGGATGGTGGTGGGCACGAGCATGGCGCACTGTTTGGAATCCGTAACGCACTTGAACGCGGCGCGCAGGGCGACCTCCGTTTTCCCGAAGCCCACGTCCCCGCACAGAAGCCGGTCCATGGGGGCTTCCCGCTCCATATCGCTCTTGATCTCGTCGATACAGCGGAGCTGGGCCTCCGTTTCGTCGTATTCAAAATGCGCTTCAAAATCGCGCTGCCACTCGTTGTCCTGCGGGAAGGCGTGTCCCTGTGCCTGCATGCGTTCGGCGTAGAGCTTCATCAGCTCCTTCGCCATATCCTTGACCGCCGCGCGGACCCTCGCCTTGGCCTTCTGCCATTCCACGCCGCCCAGGCGGTGCAGCTTGACGGTCGCGTCCTCGCGCGGGCCGATGTATTTGGAAACCATGTCCAGCTGGGTGACAGGAACGTACAGGGTGTCGTTTTTGGCGTACCGCAGCTTGATATAATCCTTGACAATGCCGTGCATGTCGAGCTTGTGGATGCCCTCGAACACGCCGATACCGTGGGACGCATGCACCACGTAGTCGCCGGGGGTCAGCTCCGCAAGGCTGTAGATTTCCTGACTGTTCTTGCTGCGCCTGGCCTTTTTGGCGGGCGCGGTGATCAGGCGGCCGTGGGTGATCAGGCCGAAAAACGCGCCGGGGTATTCCAGCCCGGCGGAAAGCGCCCCGGTGGTGACCACAACGGTCCCGCGCTGGACGGTTTCCGGGTTTTCCACGTAACCCGCGGGCAGCCCGGCCGCCTGCAGGTCGGCGGCGGTGGTCCGCGCGCTGCGCTCGCTTCCGGCGAGCACCACACAGGCCCATCTGGTCGCCATCATGTTCTGCACGTCTTCGCTCAGAAGCTGGGTGCTGCCGCCCCAGACGGAAAGCTGCCGCGCGGTCATCCCGATCAGGGTGCGCACCGGCGTTTCGTAGCTGCCGCGCACAAAGGTGTCCAGATAGATCGCCCCGCGCCGCTCGCACAGCTCGAGCGCGTACGGCCAGTCCCCGCTGAAGGTGTCCAGTCCGCGGCAGAGCGTGCCTTCCTGCAGAAGGTCCCTGACATCCTCGCCCCACTGCCAAAGCGTGCTGCGCATCCGCTCCTTGGACTTGACCGGCTCGCTGACGAAAAGCAGGGTGTCGGGCTCCATATAGTCGAACAGGGTCGCCGCGGCGCCGTACAGCAGGGAGATATATTTATCCGCGCATCCGATGCGGACGCCGTTTTCCAGCTTTTCCGCCTGCTCCGTCAGAACGGCTTTGGCGGCGGGCGCCGTCTTTCCGCGCAGGGTGGACGCGTGTTTTATGATCTTGTCCGCGAGAAGCCCCGGGTTGTCGATCAGCGCCTCCACCGCGGGGGCGATGACGAGCTGCTCCGCGGTTTCCGTGCGGCGCTGGGTTTCGAGGTCGAACAGGGAAATCGTGTCGATTTCGTCGCCCCAGAACTCCACGCGCGCCGGGCTGGGCGCGTCCGGGGTATAAATGTCCAGGATGCCGCCGCGCTGGGAGAACTGGCCTGTGCCGTCCACCTGAACGGCGCGCTCGTACCCGCAGGCGGTCAGGGCGGCAAGCACCCGCTCCATGGAGACGGTATCGCCCGCCTTCAGCGTCACGGTGCGTTTTTTCAGCTCGGCGGGGGGGATGGTGTACTGAAGCGCCGCGTCCATACAGCAGACGACCGCGTCGCACGCGCCGTTCAGCGTCTGCTCCAGCACCTGCAGGCGCTGATGCTCGTACTCGTGGCTGCTGCCCGCGGTGTCGCGGAAATTGAAGTCGCGCACGGGGTAAAACAGCGGCCTCATGCCCATGGCGGCAAGGTCGTCGCACAGGCGCTGGGCTTCGTTTTCGTCACCGGCAACAACAAAAGCCCTGCGTTTTGATTTTACGCAGAGCGAGTAAATGATATTTGCTTTATGGATTCCGGAAAGCCCGGTGACCGCCGCCGGCAGCGCAGAGGTTTTGACGGCGGCTTCAAGCTCCTGAAACTCCTTGAGGCCGCTGATGGCGTTGGTGAGAAATTTCATGAAATCTCCCTTATTCTGAAGGAATCGGAAAAATCGCGCTTTTCCATTCTTTTCCTTGCTTCTCTATTATATGCGTTCGTTAGGAATTATATTTGTTCATCGCTTCGGCGGCGTCTCCCCGCACCATCAGCTCCACGGAGGAGCTGGCGTGGCCGATCGCCTCGTACAGCGCCTTTCTGTCCGCTTCCGTCAATTTGGAAAGCACCCAGTCGGCAAGATCCCACTGGGGGTTCGGCTTTGCGCCCGTGCCGAGCTTGATGCGCGGGAAGCGGTCGCTCCCGCTCAGGTAGATGATGTTTTTCATGCCGTTCTGGCCGCCGTCGCTGCCCTTCATGCGGATGCGCATACGGCCCGGCTCCAGCGAAACGTCGTCGAAAAGGACGATCACCTTTTCCGGGGGCAGCTTGTAAAAGGCCATGGCCTCGGTGACGCTCTGCCCGCTCAGGTTCATATAGGTGGAGGGCTTGAGCAGAAGCACCTTTTTCCCGCCGATCACGGCGGTGCCGGTCAGCCCCTTGAACCGGACGCGGTCGACCCGCGCCCCGGCCTTCTCCGCAATATAGTCGAGCGCCATAAAGCCCGCGTTGTGGCGCGTGCCCTCGTATTTGCCGCCGGGGTTGCCCAGACCGGCGACAATGTATTCGACCGGACCGGCCGGCTCGGCGCTTCTTGCAAAGATGTTTTTAAACATGTTCCGTAACCTCGATCTGATATTGGGACAGGGACCTGTCCCAGAGACTCCGCATTTCCTCCCATTGGTTTTCATTAGAGCATCGCCGCAAACAAGAGTTAATCTTTAGCTATGCCCTCAGGCCGGGCAGGCCCCTACTTTCGGTTCTTGCCCGAAAGTAGGCAAAGTGCGCGCAGGGGGATTTTGAATTCCCGGCGGGAGGGTTCCATAAAATCCCCCTGCACCCCCGGGGTATCCCCAAAGTACCTTTGTGTGGCACGATACTGTTATGGTTTTCATTGACGGGGGATACGGGAAAGCAAGGGCTGCCACAAAGCGGCTGGAATGCTATCAGCCTGAGAAAGCCGGGCCTCTCCCATCGATTTCCATAATCTTCCGTTATTTTACAATTTCTATTGCACTGAGGGAAGAAACGCGCTATAATCGGTTTGTAAGGCACAATAAAAAGTGCAGAGCAGGAACGGGGTGCACCACCACCCCGCCCCCTGCATACGGAGTCGCACCTCCATACGCAACCGAATAATCGGCGCACTGCGGATATTATTATACCGCCTCTTTGCAGTTTTGTACAGGGGTGATTTGTATCCGCCGCACCTGACGGCGTTGTATATGGATGAAGTCATCCGTGTACGGCGTTTTTTTGTGCCCTGCCGCAGGAAGGCCGGCGGCGAGAGTCCCCCATTTTGGCTTTTCCCCGCCGGTCCTTCTTGTGTTAAATTTTAAAATGAATACAACTCGGCCCCGTTTTTGAGGGGCCGCCACTTGGTGGGGAGTTTAACATATGCTTGGCCGGGGGGATTCCCTCAGTCCCCCCGGAACCATGCGGACCATGCGGTCGGCAGTCGCCTACGGCGATGCTCCCAGACAGTTGCATGTTGAATCGGTCTCGGAGCACTCCGAAACAAATCCCTCTTTGAGGGAGCTGGCAGACGGAGCCTGACTGAGGGAGTCAGATCAATCCGACTGAAAAGATTACAACTCGGCCCCGATTTCTGAAGGGGCCGCCACTATGGTGGGGGAGTTTAACATATGCCGGGGGAGGCCGTCCCTCCCTCCGGTACCCCGCCCGATACGGAGCAGGGGGAAAGCAATATGGCGGGATAGATCACTCTACCCCACCCGATATTGCTTTTTTTTATTTATCAGACAAACATGGGAGAAACGGGCTTGTCTTCGTAAATCCTCTCGATTGCCTCCGCGAACAGCGGGGCGACGGGCAGGATCGTAAAGTTGTCCAGAAGCTTTTCGGGGGCGAGGGGAATGGTGTCGAGCAGGACGAGCTCCTTGATGGGGCTTTCCTGAATCCGCTCGATGGCCGGGCCGGAAAGAACCGCGTGGGTCGCGCAGGCGTTGACCTCCTTCGCGCCCTTTTCCATGATGGCGCTGGCCGCGTTGCAGAGGGTCCCGGCGGTGTCGATCATATCGTCGACGAGCACCACCTTTTTGCCCTTTACGTCGCCGATGATGTTCATGACCTCGCACACGTTGGCCTTCTGGCGGCGCTTGTCCACGATCGCGAGCGGGCAGCCGATGCGGGCGGCGAAATTGCGCGCGCGGGTAACGGAGCCCAGGTCGGGGGATACGATCACGTAATCGTCGGTTTCGTCGCCGATGCGCTCTTTCAGGAAAGAGGAGAGGATCGGCGCGCCGAGCAGATGATCCACAGGGATATTGAAGAAGCCCTGAATCTGGGGCGCGTGAAGATCCATGGTCAGCACGCGGTCGGCGCCGGCGGTGGTGATCAGGTCGGCGCAGAGCTTCGCCGAAATCGGGTCGCGGGCTTTTGCCTTGCGGTCCTGACGGGCGTAGCCGAAGTACGGCATGACGGCGGTGATGCGCGCCGCGGAAGCGCGTTTCATCGCGTCGATCATAATGAGCAGCTCCATCAGGTTGTTGTTGACCGGGGCGCAGGTCGACTGGACAATAAAGCAGTCGGAACCGCGGACCGATTCGAAAAGAGATAGGGAAATTTCACCGTCGCTGAAGGTGGAAACCTCGCTTTTGCCCATCGGAAGGCCCAGACACTCCGAAATCTGTTTTGCTACGCGCTGGTTGGCGTTGGCAGCAAAAATTTTGATATCCTTGCCATGAAAGTTCATTTGCATATCCCCCTGTATTCTGTTGACTCAAACTATATTCCGGTTGATGACCGAAAAAGGCGCAACGGCCTTGTTCGATGAAATCACGCTGTTTTCGCCCTGCACGGAAATCAGCTCCACACCGTCCCCGACCCGGCAGTCCGATAAAAAAGAATGCGGCCCCACAGTGCAGTTGCAGCCGATGACGGTTGCTCCGCGCAAAATGGTGCCGGGTAAGATGCAGGTATCGCTGCCGATGACCACGTCCGGACCGATCATCACGCCGTCGCGGCACGGAATTTCCACTCCGTTGCGCATATGCCGGGAGAGAATTTCGTCGCGGGCGACGGAGTTCAGCGCGTTGAGCTGCAGGCAGTCGTTCGCGCCCAGCACGGCGTTTGCGTCGCTGGTGGTGTGGGCTCCGGCGTTTTTGCCGTTTTCAATCAGCAGTTTGACCGCGTCGGTCAGATAATATTCACCCTGCGCATTGTTGTTCCGGATTCTGGAAAGAATATCCAGAAGGTCGTCCACGCGGAACCAGTATGCGCCGGAGTTGATTTCACAGATGGAAAGGGTCGCGAAGTCCGCGTCCTTCTGTTCCACAATCGCGCTGATCAGGTGGGTTTCCGGGTCGCGCACAATGCGTCCGTACCCGGTGGGGTCGTCCAGAACGGCGGAAATGACGGTGACCGCGTTGCCGTTCTCAACGTGGTCCTTCAGCGCCTCGCCGATGACGGAGGAACCCACAAACGGCGCGTCTCCGTTTAAAATCAGGACGTTTTCCCCGCGGTGGCCGCGCAGAAAGCCCCCGGCCATCATGACGGCGTGGCCGGTGCCCTTGCGCTCGGGCTGAAGAACGTGGGAAATCGGGGCGAAGGCGCCGCTTTCGTTCAGAAGGGCAAGGTACCGCTCGACCTCCTCGTGCATATAGCCGGTGACTACACAGATACCGGAAACTCCCGCGCCGTGCGCGGAATCTATCACCCACTGCAGCATCGGCTTGAAAAGCACCGGTGAAAGCACTTTGGGGCGGTTGGATTTCATCCGTTTCCCCTCGCCGGCGGCAAGAATTACTGCACAGCATTCCTCTGGCATGTTGTTTCCTCCGTGATCATCTATAGCATTCGCGTTTGAGCATAAAAACACATTTTAGGTTATCTCTATTATCTCATAAGAATCAGAATTTTCAAGATATAAATCAACTTTTGAGGATGATTTGTGAAAGATACTCTGTTTTTACAAAATTTAATTTGAAATATCGGGCGGTTTTATAAAAAAACATATAGTAATTTCCAACTCTTTTTGCTATAATACATTTTGAGCGACTATTTACAAAATTACAAATTAATATAGCTCGTAAAAACCAACAATTTAATAGGAGGTACTGTTAATGAGCCACAAGTACGTTTACCTTTTCTCCGAAGGCAATGGCAAAATGAGAGAGCTTCTCGGGGGCAAAGGCGCCAACTTAGCCGAGATGACCGTTCTCGGGATGCCTGTTCCCCAGGGCTTTACGATTTCCACCGAAGCCTGTACGCAATACTATACGGACGGCCGTGAAATCAACGCCGATATTCAGGCTGAAATTTATGAATACCTCGCAAAAATGGAAAAGATCTGCGGCAAAAAGTTCGCCGATCCGGAAAACCCGCTGCTGGTTTCCGTACGTTCCGGCGCCCGCGCTTCCATGCCGGGTATGATGGACACCATCCTGAACCTCGGCCTTAACGACACCGTTGTGGAGGGCCTTGCAAAGCTGACGAACAGCCCGCGCTTTGCTTATGACTCTTACCGCCGCTTTGTGCAGATGTTCTCCGACGTTGTGATGGAGCTTTCCAAAACAGAGTTTGAAAAGATCATCGACGCCCAGAAAGCGAAGAAGGGCGTAAAGCAGGACGTAGAGCTGGACGCGGACGACATGAAAGAGCTCGTTCAGAAGTTCAAGGCTTTCTATAAGGAGCAGAAGGGCGAAGACTTCCCGACCGACCCGAAGGTTCAGCTGATGGAAGCCGTCAAGGCCGTATTCCGTTCCTGGGACAACCCCCGCGCGAACGTATACCGCCGTATGAACGAAATCCCCTACGACTGGGGCACCGCGGTCAACGTACAGGCGATGGTGTTCGGCAACTCCGGAGACAAGTCCGGCACGGGCGTCGCGTTTACCCGCAACCCGGCTACGGGCGAGAAGGCTCTCTTCGGCGAGTACCTCATTAACGCACAGGGCGAAGACGTTGTCGCCGGGATCCGCACCCCGCAGCCGATCAGCCACCTCCAGCAGGAAATGCCGGAAGTCTACAACCAGTTCGCAGAGATCGCAAACAACCTTGAAAAACATTATACCGATATGCAGGACATGGAGTTTACCATTGAAAACGGCAAGCTCTATATGCTCCAGACCAGAAACGGCAAGAGAACGGCGGCCGCCGCTCTGAAAGTAGCCGTCGACCTGGTTGACGAAGGCATGATCAACGAGGAAGAGGCCGTGCTGAGAGTAGAGCCGAAGCAGCTTGATTCCCTGCTCCACCCGCAGTTCGACGCTGCCGCCATTAAAAAGGCAAAGGCAATCGGCAAGGGCCTTGCGGCTTCCCCGGGCGCTGCCTGCGGCAGAGTCGTATTCTCCGCGGAGGACGCGAAGGAATGGCACGATAGGGGCGAGAAGATCGTTCTTGTCCGTCTGGAGACCTCTCCGGAAGACATCGAGGGCATGGCGGTCGCACAGGGCATCCTCACCGTACGCGGCGGCATGACCTCCCACGCGGCGGTTGTTGCGCGCGGCATGGGTACCTGCTGTGTATCCGGCTGCGGCGAAATCGTTGTCGATTATGACGCGAAGCAATTTACCCTCGCGGGCCAGACCGTGAAAGAGGGCGACTATATTTCCATCGACGGTTCCACCGGCAATATCTACGCACAAGCGATTCCGACTGCCGCCGCCAAAATTTCCGGCGACTTCGACCGCTTCATGAAGTGGGCCGACGCTGCCCGTAAGCTGGAAGTTTACACCAACGCCGACACGCCGAAGGACGCGAAACAGGGCCGTGATTTCGGCGCGCAGGGCATCGGCCTCTGCCGTACCGAGCACATGTTCTTTGAGGGCCAGCGCATCAAGGCGATGCGTGAAATGATCGTTGCCAAGACCACCGAAGAGCGCGAAAAGGCGCTTGTCAAGCTCACTCCGTTCCAGCAGGGCGACTTTGAGGGCATCTACGAAGTGATGGAAGGCCGTCCGGTCATCATCCGCTTCCTCGATCCGCCGCTCCACGAGTTCCTGCCGACCAAGGAAGAGGACATCAAGGAAATCGCCGGCGAGCTGAACATTACCGTCGCGGACCTGAAGAACGTCATTGCGAGCCTGCACGAGTTCAACCCGATGATGGGCCACCGCGGCTGCCGTCTTGCCGTTTCCTATCCGGAAATCGCCAGAATGCAGACGACGGCCGTCATCAACGCCGCCATCGCAGTCAATAAGAAACATCCTGAGTTCAAGACCGAGCCGCGCATCATGATTCCGCTGGTGGGCGAGCAGAAGGAGCTCAAGTTTGTAAAGGATATCGTTACGGAGACCGCCGATAAGATCATCAAGGAAGCCGGCGTATCCCTCCGGTACGAGGTCGGCACCATGATCGAGATTCCGCGCGCCGCCCTGACCGCGGACGATATTGCCAAGGAAGCGGAGTTCTTCAGCTTCGGCACCAACGACCTGACCCAGATGACCTTTGGTTTCAGCCGTGACGACGCCGGAAAGTTCCTGAACTACTACTATGAGAACAAGATTTACGAGTCCGATCCGTTTGCCCACCTTGACCAGAACGGCGTAGGCAAGCTGGTGAAGATGGCGGTTGAGCTTGGCCGCAAGACCAGACCCGAGATCCACCTCGGCATCTGCGGCGAGCACGGCGGCGACCCGACTTCCGTCGAGTTCTGCCACAATGTCGGCCTGAACTACGTATCCTGCTCGCCGTTCCGCGTGCCGATCGCACGTCTGGCCGCCGCGCAGGCCGCTGTAAAGGAAAAGAGAGCAAAATAAATTTCCGTACTTTGACAGACAATCCCCATGCTCTCAGGAGCATGGGGATTTGTATTCAAGGGATATTTACCGGAAGGAGGCGGGTACGGTTGAACAAGAGGCAGATTAAAATCATGGTGACCCTGCTGCAGCTTTTTTTGATCGGGGCGCTGTTTTTACCGGCGGGGACCATTGTCGGGGATGCCGCCGCAGGAGACACTTCGCTGAGTGTTTTTCAGATGATTAACCGCTACGCGGGCATGGGCTTTTCCGACGACGCGCTTTTTTACATGGTAATGGCGTGCGTGCTCCCGGCCGCGACGATTGTTTGCATGTGGGTTCTGAAGGAAAGAAAAAATTTCGGCGCTTCCGTGGTGCTCTGCGCGCTGTACGCGACGGCGTCGGCCTGCTTTTACAGCGCGGCGAAAAGGAAAATGGTGGATTACGCGACCATGACCTGGCTGCCGTATATCATTATTCTGATTTCCCTGACCTCCATGATGCTGCTGATCTTTGGGTTTTTCCAGGCAATGCAGGACGGGGATGGGAAGGAATTCCCCAAAAAGGAGTAATTGACAAAGGCGCCGCGATATCCTATAATATAAAAGTTGTATGCGATTTCCGCTGAAAGAGAACCGTTTGGCGGGAATCCGCTTTACAGCTTTATTTGTCTCCGTAGCTCAGCCGGATAGAGCGTTCGCCTCCTAAGCGAAAGGCCGCGCGTTCGAATCGCGCCGGGGACGCCAGAAAGCAAAGCCGAAAGCCTTGATTTATCAAGGATCAAAACTGTACCCGCAACAGCTCAAGGCTGGTGCGGGTACAGTTTTTTTCAGAATAATCAGCATGACATTTTTTCGATATAAAGGTTGGTTCAACGCTTGCCGCACTCAAAGGAAAATCTACCGTTTTGCACATTCATTATCGAAGAGAATTTTAAAAATACATTTTCGAACGTTTTTTTCTTTGTTGGCTACAATCAGGGGGAGATGCGGCTCGCGAAGAAAGATCATGATAAAATTATCACCCAATAAAAACTCTGTCCTGTTTTGAGCGTCACATAAACCGCTGTCTGTGGTTTCGTCAAATTCTCCGACGGGAACGGGCGCAGAAAGGCTTACCTCGATTTTTTCTTCGCCGCTGATATCGATATGCAAATCGATATAGCGCTCATGAAATTCACACCTGTCTTGTGCCGCCTCCCTTGTTGTCGCAGAAATTACGTTTACATATACGTTGTCGCCGTCAATTATGTTTTTTCCATTCGGAAGCGTATCCAGGCTATGGGTCAAGATGAATTCTATTGCTGTGTCAATATTGGGGTGAAGGCCCTTGTACCGACTGATTTTGCTCAGCTTGTCATAAATCATTTTTTATATTCGCTTTCATTTTGTGCCGGCTTGCTTACACTCGCCATGCAGTGTTTCAGACATTAAACCTTAAAAATATTCAGCTCTTCCGCGTGATATTTTTCCCGGATGTCTTTGACGGCTTGTTTCATTTCTGCCATTTCATCATCCTGATAGTTTTGGAACGGTCGCCTGGAATAACCGGCATCCAGGCCGCGCCATCTCATCAGAACATAAATGATGGACGGCAGATCATATTGGAGCGCGGCAAAAATGAGTTCATCCGCAATTTTCTGAAGCCGGATGCCGCCTGGAATATCGCTTTTTTTGACACATTCGTAAATACTCTTGTACAGTTCGGGAATCACGTTATAAAACGAACCGATAATGCCGTCCGCGCCAAAGCACAGTCCGGAAAATGCCATCTCGTCACAGCCGGAATAGATCATGAAGTCTTTTCCCAGAATGCTTTTTAAGGAGCCCAGCTCATCGTGGCTTCTGGCCGTGTATTTCAGACCCTTGACGTTTTCAATTTCCGCAATTCGCAACAGCATGTTCTTGTCCATGATTCCCGCCAACTGAATGTTGTATACAATCATGGGCAGACTTGTGGATCTGGCAATGTCTTCATAATAATGATAGATATTATCCGGGCTGAAATTCCAGTAAAACGGAGGTACGGACGAAATGGCGTCGACCCCTACCGCTTCAGCATGCTTTGCAAGCTCAATGCTTTTTTTGGTGCCAATATCGCCCACGTGTACAATTACGGGAACCCGTCCTTTTACCTGATCCATTACAATTTCAACAACCTGTTTTCTTTCTTCCAGCGACATGGTGAAGCACTCGCCCGTGCTGCCGGTCAGGTATAAGCCGTCGACGCCCGCACCAAGCAAGAACTCAATGATGCCTCTGGTGCGCTTTTCGTCGATGTTTTCGTCCTTGTCAAAAAAAGTCATCGTCGCAGGAATTACGCCCTTGATATCTGTTATCTGATACTTACCCATATTATGCAGTCTCCTAATCTTAATTATATTTACTTTAAGTTTTCTGCCAGGTGGCAGCAAACCATATGCTCTTGTCCGTTTCTGATAATTGTTTTTGCTTGCGGGATTTCTGTTTTACAGATTTCGGTGCATTTGGGGCAACGGGGGTGAAAGGGACATCCGCTCGGTGGATTTACAGGGCTTGGAACATCGCCCTGAAGCGGGATTCGCTTACGGCGCTTGTCGATATCAGCCACAGGAATTGCGCTTAGCAAAGCCTCCGTGTACGGGTGCAGCGTGTTTTCAAACAATTCTTGCGTTTCGGCCATTTCAACAATATGGCCCAGGTACATTACCACGATGCGGTCGCTGATGTATTCCACTACTGACAGGTCGTGCGTAATAAACATATAAGTCAGATTCTTCTTTTCTTTCAGCTCCTTTAAAAGCTTCAGAACCTGTGCCTGAATGGAAACGTCAAGAGCCGACACGGCCTCGTCGCACACAACAAACTCGGGATCCACTGAAAGTGCGCGCGCGATGCCGATTCTCTGCCGCTGACCGCCGGAAAATTCATTCGGGTACCGTTCCATATACTCAGGAGGAAGGTTGACGTCCTGCAGTAAAGAGGCGATTTTTTCTTTTCGTTCCTTTTTGCTCTTCATACCGAACCTAATCAGCGGCTCCTGCATCGTTCCGAAAATAGTAAAGGAAGGATTTAGCGAAGAATAGGGATTTTGAAACACGATCTGCATTTTCTTCCTGGCGGCGTCCAACTCTTTTTTCGGCATTGAGAAAATATCTTTTCTGCCGTCGGGGAACGAGTAGAGAACCTGCCCTCCGTAAGGCTCAATCAGACGGAGAATGCTTTTCCCCATGGTCGTTTTTCCGCAGCCGGATTCACCTACAACCCCAAGAATTTCTCCCCTGTAGATATCAAAGCTCACATCGTCTATGGCTTTTACATAACCAGCCGTTCTGCGAAAAACCCCTTTTTTAACGGGGTAATATGTTTTTAACCCCTTTATAGAAATGAGGACTTCTTTTTCCTGTTTGTTTTCTGCCATTATTTGAGTCCTCCATTCTTTAAAAGATCGTGGTGGCAACGGCACATATGACCCGGTTCCACAAAAGCCTCATCGGGCATCTTCAATTCACACTCCGGCGTGGCGTAACTGCATCGGGGAGCAAACTGGCAGCCCTTTGGCCTGTTGTATGGATCCGGCGTCGAACCCCGGATGGGCTCCAGCTGCTGATCTTTTCCCCTGCCAAGCACGGGGATGGAATCGAGAAGCGCTTTTGTGTAAGGATGGGAAGGGTGAGTAAACACTAAGCGCGCATCGCCGCTTTCAACGATGTTGCCCATATACATTACAGCAACGTCATCGGCAAGCTCCGCAACAACGCCCATATCGTGGGTAATCAACAAAATTGCCGTATCATTGTTGTCTTTCAAATCAAGCATCAGCTCAAAAATCTGCGCCTGAATGGTAACATCCAAAGCAGTTGTGGGCTCGTCGGCAATCAGCACCTTGGGCCGACAGCTCATCGCCATGGCAATCATTGCGCGCTGGCACATGCCTCCGGAAAATTGATGTGGATATTCCTTCACACGCTTTTCAGGAAGCGGGATTCCCATGTCCTTCAGCAACTGAATCGAAATTTCGCTGGCTTCCGCTTTGTTTTTTGCGCGATTGTGGTACAATAATGCCTCGTTGATCTGGTAGCCCACCGTAAACACGGGATTCAGCGCAGTCATGGGGTCCTGAAAAATCATCGAGATTCCTTCCCCCCGTATTTTTCGCATGGCGGCACCTTTTCGTGGGAGCTGATCAATTTCAATATCTTTTCCTTTATCATAAAAGTGGATTTCTCCCTGTTCAATTCTCGACAAATCCGGTAAAAGCCCCATGATGGAATTCGCGGTCACAGATTTTCCGCAGCCGCTTTCTCCTACAATGCACATAATCCTACTTTTTTTCAGCTCAAAATTCACGCCGCGAATTACTTTGTTACACCGGTTGTTGTTATAAAAACTCACGTGAAGATCTTTTACGCGTACTACTGCCTCGTTTTCCATACACTGCCCCCCTAACCAATCTGCGATGGGTCAGTTGCATCACGTAAGCCATCGCCGATAAAGTTAATGCTGATTACAAAAAGCGTAACAATGATCCCGGTCGGAAGCCACACCCACCAGGCGTCGCGCAAAATTGTAATGTCCTGAGCTGCATTCAAAATATTGCCCCATGTTGCAACTTCAAGCGGAACGCCAAGCCCCAAAAAGCTCAGGGAGGTTTCCTGCAAAATGAACATTGCGGTGGATAATGTAATGTTCACAAAGATGGGACCGATCGCATTGGGCAGGATATGTACAAAGGCAATTCGCAACGAGCCGATACCGAACGCCTTGAGCGCTTGAACGTATTCCTCCTCACGCAGCGAAAGCATTTGGGAACGTGCCATACGATACATGGTTGGCCAACCCGTGATTGAAAAAATAAAAACCAGGTTCCACATGCTTTGCCCTGTAATGGTGACAAGAATCAGCACCAAAATCATCTGTGGGAAGGCCAGCAGAATTTCCGACACTTTCATTACAATACCGTCCAAAAGCCCACCCTTATAACCCGCGATTGTACCCAGAGAGACGCCGACAAATGTGGCAATCAACGCAGACCCGAGGCCTACAGAAATGGACACCCTTCCACTGTACAAAATTCTGGAGAAAATATCGCGGCCGATTTTGTCGGTTCCAAGAATATGGGTTGCGGAGGGCGGCATTAAAATGCTTCTTAAATCCACTTTCGTAGAGGAATACGGGGTTAATAAAGGTGCAGCGATGCTGGCAAATACGATAATGAAAAAAATGATGAGTCCGGCAATGGAAAGCCTGTTTGCAAACATTTTGCGCATCACACGACTCTGGACGCGCTTTTTCACTTTGCCGGATTCTTCGCGCGCGAGGATATGATCCATCTGTTTATCCAATGAATTTTTCATCTTGCACCTCCTTAGCTTAACTTGACTCTCGGATCCAGCATCGCAGTAACAATATCGACAATGATACTGGAAACAAGAACGATTAGCACTGAGAAAAATCCGATCATCATTACCAGCGGTGTGTTCTGGGCTCTTACCGCTTTGATGAACAACCCCCCTATACCCGGCCACTGAAATACTTCTTCTACAACCACTGCGCCTCCAATCAGCATGGGGAGGCGGAAACCAATCAGAATCACCACAGGGGTCAACGCCGCGCGCAAGCCGTGTATCAGGTTTACGCGCCATTCCGGAATACCTTTGGACCGCGCGGTTTTCATGTAATCTTTTCCCATGGAATCCAGCATGCTGCCGCGCGCGTAGCGCATTACGCCGGCAGTCATGGAAAAGCCCAGCACCGTGGCAGGCATGACCAGATACGGCAGACGCTCAAAAAAGTTCTGGCCCTCATACGCCATGCGCCCGCCGACAGGAAGGATGCTGCTGTGCAGCGCAAACGCATTGATGCAGATCAGACCGAGTAAAAACTGTGGAATGGCAACACCGATCATACCGATTACGTTTAAAATCTGATCGGTAAAGCTTCCCTTTTTCAAAGCGCTGATTACGCCGAACAGAACGCCGAAAATGGAGGACATAATCAAAGCGGCAACCGACAATTCCAGCGTTGCCGGCAAATGGTTTTTCATAATTTCGGCTACGGGAACGCCCGACTGCAGAGAATAGCCGAAATCCCCGTGCAGAATACCGCCAAGCCATTTTAAATATCGAAGCATAAACGGGTCGTTCAAACCCAGTGAATTTCTCATTTCATTCAACTGATTTGCCGACATGGTAGACAGCGCATCCGGCGGAATTAAAAAGTCAACCGCATCACCAGGCATTAATTCAATTCCAAGATAAATCAGAAAGCTGATAATAAGTGCCATGGGAATGAGAGACAGAATTTTTCTAAGCGTATAGGATGCCAATTACTTACCCCTCCCATTACAAACGGTGAACCTTTTAGGTTCACCGTTTGTGCAGTTTCTTTACAGGTTTACTTTATATTTGCTTCGTGTGGGAACTGATTGATATAGAAACATCTTGTATAACGGATGTTGACCGCATCCATCTTCATGCCAGGCATGGCTTCGATGGCCTTTGCATCGTCAGTTGACTTGGACCATGCGTAGTCGATCTTTCCGGCGCCCGCATTTTTTACGAGGTTCGCATCATTTTCGCCGCTTGCAAACATGTAGATGGTTTCAATGTTACCGGTACCAGTCTTATAATAGCCATCCCATCTCTTCAGGGTAGCATAGTTGTTCATCACAACCTGATCCACCTTGTATGGACCGGAGCCAATGGGCTTCTGCCAGAAAGGATCCTGCTGAAGGGCTGCGGGGTTGGCATTTTCCAGACAATGCTTAGGAAGAATGGGCCACTGGGAAAACACCTGAAGCGCATTTGCCGCTACGGTGTCGAATTTTACGGTAACTTTGTTTCCGTCCACCACTACGCCTGCAAGGTCCTTGGTTTTTCCGTCGATGTAGTCCTTGGCGCCGGTGATATCGTTTACCACTCCCGAGGCAACAGCGTTTGTGCCGGGGGCCTTCAACATCAGCTGAAGGGTAAACTTAACGTCGTCCGCTGTCAGCGGCTTGCCGTCATGCCACTTCAGACCGTCTCTCATTACAAATTCAATGGATTTGGAATCTTCGCTGACCTTGTAGCTTTGGGCCAGCATGCCGTCGGTGGGGTTAAGGTTTTCATCTGCATTGATCAGCTTGTCAAACACAAGCTCGGTGTTGATCATATAACCGGGATTCACCATCGGATACCAGAAGAACTCCTGCGGACCGCCGTTGGTATAAAGTGTTTTGTCGCTACGGCTAATCTTCCAGTCAAGAATCTTTTTTTCATAGGAAAACTGGTCATTGCCATATTTTATACCGGCCGTATCCAGATTTTTGCTGGTATAGATGAAGCATACCTGGTGATAAAGCGGCATCGCCAGCTCTTTTTCGGCAACAAACTGCTGAATTTCACCAAAAGCCTTCTTCTGCGCATTTGTGTCCATTGTGGAATTGGAATCTGCAATCAGTTTATCCAGCCCTTCCTGCTTCGGAACAGAAGAGTTGTTGGAAGCGGTGGAAGCGAACCTGTTGTAAAATTCTGATTCGGTCAAAGCGGCAACAGCGGCATAGGCAAGATCCCACTTAACGCTGGAAGGCCCGTTTACACGATCCGTCGGAGGAATCCACAACTGTGACGCCAGATCGCCTTCCAGTTTCCTGAACTGTGACTTCACACCAACAGCCGCCCAATACTGACCTATAATTGTCATGAGATCTACGGTTTGCTGGTCATCATAGTAGTAAACAACGTCCAGAGTGTAATCTGACGGCCAAGCTGCTTCCTTTAAAAGCTCTTTCGATTTTTCCGGATTGTATTCGTATGTAGGAATACCGGCATTCAGCCAGTCGCCGGGGGCTGTAAAGCTTTTTGCAACCTCCGCTTTGCCGTTGAACAGGGTGTCGATAATGCTCTTCATGTCAATTGCATATGCAAGAGCCTGCCTTACTCTTATATCGGCCAACGGCGTGCCAAGCTCTTGACTGCTCTTTTCTGACGTGGTGGACACAAGAGCCTGTGAGCCGGAAGGTTCTTGCGTTGTCTTGCTGCCGCATGCCGACAATGTGGATATTACCATTGCAGCTATGCACAGCAGACTGACTGCTCTTTTCAATTTCATAACTTTTCCCCCTTGACATTTTTATTTGTACTTTGTAATACAAATTGATCTGGAATGAATTTATCATACAAAATAAATTACATGATGTCAACTAAAATTTTTATATTTTATTAATAATTTTGTTTGTATAAAACAAATAAAGCTGGGTGTATGCTTTGAAATAATAAAATAATGGATTGACTAATTGTTTTATTGGTAATATACTGTGAAGTAGTATTACTTTGTAGTACAATCATTGTTTGAAGAGTGAGGTTAGCATTATGGTTACACATGATAAAATGAAAAACCTGAAATCAAAAAAACTTTACCTACAAGTGTACGATGAAATCAAAAAGTATATTAAAGATAAAGATCTGCAGCCGGGAGACAAATTGCCCACCGAAATGGAGATGTGCAGTTCGCTGGGCGTGAGCCGCAATGTACTGCGGGAAGCCATTAAATCACTGGAAATTACAGGCATTGTAAATTCCAAGCCCGGTGTTGGAATTATCATTCGCGAGTTCAATTCAGATTTTTTTATGTCAGCATTGATTTCTCATGTAAACGTAACCAACGACCGCGCTATAAAAGAGTATGTTGAGGAACTTCGCCATGTGCTTGAAATCGGGTTTGATGAGAAAGCCTTTAACACTTTGAGCAATGCGGAAATCACCATTATGGCCGAGCAAGTTAAAATCATGAAAAGCCACAACACCGAAATAAATAAAGAACACAAATCTTTGGGTATTGACTTTGCAAAGGCCGATGCGCTTTTTCATAAAACCATGTTCTCACGCGTGGATAATGTTCTGCTGTCTTCCATCATTGACTTTTTCTGGGCGTATGATAAATACTACACGCAAAAAATCAAGCCCAACGCTATGGATATCACGATTGACAAGCACGAACGAATCATGAACGCACTTTACAAACACGATTATGAAGAGTATCATCAAGCGATGATTTATCATTTTACATATGAATATTGTAAAAAGTAATAAATTTTATGATGTGGTTGTAGTCGGCGCCGGCCTTGCAGGGATCAAGGCTGCCGTCACCGCGGCGAATAAAGGAAGTTCCGTGCTCGTTTGTACAAAGTCGGCGCTTTGCTCCGGTTCAAGCTTTTATACGCTTATGGACACCCTCCACTGTCAGGCCGTCATTGATGAAGCGGATAAAGCCGTTTTCATGCAGGATATTGCAGACTGCAGCTATAAAATGAACGACCCTGTGATGAATCAATATTATATTGACCATATCAATGACCGCATCACCGAATTTCCTGAAATGGGAATCGAGTATAAAAAGCTGCCTGACCCGAAATTGGCCTGCTTTGCCAACCATCCGCACAGTCTGTATTTCTGGACCGACTGGCCAAAAATTCGTATACGCGTGAAAAAAATATTTGCGGGGACCCCCAATATTACCGTCAGGGAAAAAGCCGAAGCGGCGACCATTGTAACGAATAAAGGGCCGGGCCAAAGCAAAAAAGTAAAAGGGATTTTGTTGTTTGACAAGCAGCAATCAGTTTTTGAATATGTTGCGTGTTCGTCCGTTATTTTCGCAACCGGCGGCTTCGGCGCACTTTACGAGCACAACCTGAACAGCCCGGATGTTGCGGGTGACGGTCATGTGCTCGCACTGGAAGCGGGCGCCGAGCTGATCAATCTTGAATTCAACCAGTTCATTCCCGGCTTTATTGAACCGGTGTACAAAATTGTGTTTCGGGAGGGTACGCTGGATTACTGCGACAAGCTGGTTGACCAAAACGGGACGGAAATTCTCCGGGAGTTGCTTCCCAATCCCCAGGATTACGCCGAATGTCTGCGCATGCGGGCATCCCACGGTCCGTTTACAAGCATGGATCTTTCCAAGTATTTTGATATTGCTTTGATGAAAGCCTGTTTGAAAGAACAGCACACTGATGGGATGGAAATTCAGTATTCGCCGGAAATTTACAACGACACCCGGGACTATGTCGTCAACTATCTGGAATGGCTGAAAAATGTACCCCGTGTTGACCTTTGCAATACAAAGATTACCATTGCTCCGTTTTTCCATGCGGCAAACGGCGGAATTTTTGTGGATCATCACTGTGAGACGAAGATAAAAGGACTGTTTGCCTGTGGCGAAGCTGCCGGCGGTATTCATGGTGCCGACCGGCTTGGCGGCAACGCCACGGGGAGCTGCCTCGTTTTCGGATATTTGGCCGCAGAATCTGCCTGCGCCTACGCCAAACAAACAAAAAACAGCTATACCGATATTTCCGGAGCAGAACTGAGCCAGCTTTTGGAAGACACCTATTCTTCTTCAGTCAGCCAAAGCCTTTTGCCGCAAGAGATAATCGCCGCTATCAAAAAAGAAATGTGGATTTACGCCAATATTCTGAGAACTGAGGATGGCCTGACGCAAGCCACTGACCGCATACAGCAGCTGCGAAAGCAATATAACGCCATGGCTTTCTTCGGAACCGCAGAGCAAATTTCCGCGGCCATGCAAGCGCATCGATTTCTGGTTCTTTCTGAAGCGCTGCTTGCCGCCATGAAAAACCGCAAAGAAAGCAGAGGCTCTCATTTTAGGGAAGATTATCCTCAAACAGACCCGGCTTTTGACCACAGATATAAAATCTCCATTCAAAACGGGGCAATGGTATGCAAAGCTGAATAGCAAAAAAGCAAAGTCGTTTTATCAATGATCTGTGCCTTTCATATTTGCAAAGAACAGGGATTTTTATTGGCATCCCGTACAAAGGACAGATTGAAAAAATCGTTATAAAGGAGAAAAAAGATATGGATAATAAATCTTTGTTTGAAAAATTGAAAGGCGGCCTGATCGTTTCATGCCAAGCCCTGCCGCAGGAACCGTTGTACAGTTCCTATATCATGTCGCGGATGGCTTTTGCCGCCATGCAGGGTGGTGCATGCGGAATTCGTGCCAACACGGTTGCTGATATTGCAGAAATCAAAAAAGCAGTTGACTTACCCATTATTGGAATCATTAAACAGGAATATCCGGATAGCGATGTGTATATTACACCTACAGAAACAGAAGTCGACGCATTGGTCAGCGTCGGTGCCGATATCATTGCAATGGACGCAACAAGGCGTATGCGAACCGGCCGGAAATCACTGGATGAGATTTTTGCGGCGGTGCGTCAAAGATACCCGCAAATGACTTTCATGGCGGATTGTTCCTGTTTTGAGGAAGCGCTTCATGCGCAGGAAATCGGATTCGATTGTGTCGGGACCACAATGGCGGGTTACACTCCCTATACCAAGGGAACCAGCCTGCCGGATGTTGCAATGATTACGAAGCTGGCGCAAACCGTACATGTACCAATCATCGCAGAAGGAGGCATCCATTATCCCGAGCAATTACGTCAGGTTCTGGACGCGGGCGCATGGTGCGCTGTCGTAGGCGGCGCCATCACCCGACCTCTGGAAATCACTCGGCGATTCACCTCCGTTTTAAATCGTTGACGGGTGGGAATGACAATGGACTATACGGCTGTTGTTGACATAGGCGGCACAAATATCAAATACGGCTTAATTGATCCCGGAACAGACAAAATAATTACTTCCGCAGAGGTGCCCACTGACGCCGCCGCAGGCGGCCCTGCCGTTATAAAAAAAGTGATTGCCCTGCTTGATTCGATGCAAGGTTATTGCAGGATCGGCATTAGCACATGCGGGCAGGTTGACAACCGTACGGGGAGCATCCTTTTTGCAACGGACAACCTACCGAATTACAGCGGCATGAAAGTTAAAGAAATCATAGAAAAGGAATATGTGCTCCCAGTGTCTGTGGAAAATGATGTTAACGCGGCGGCCTTGGGGGAAGCACATTTTGGTGCGGCTAAGGGTCTCAGGAATTTTCTGTGTCTCACCTACGGTACCGGAATTGGCGGTGCTATCATCATAGACGGGGAACTCTACATCGGTACGCACGGCAGCGCCGGTGAGTTTGGTCACTTTGTGAGTCACAAAAATGGATTGCCCTGCACCTGCGGCCAATGTGGCTGCTACGAAAGCTATGCCTCAACTGGCGCTTTGGTTCGTTCTGTCGAACAACAACTGGGATGCAATATGGATGGGAGACAGATTTTTTGTGAACTGAGAGAAGGGAACCCTTCCATTAAAAAAATCATCGACTTGTGGATTGATGAGATAGCTTCCGGCTTAGCCGGGCTCACACAAATTTTTGACCCACAGGGCATTGTCCTGGGCGGAGGTATTATGAAAGAACCTTATGTTATCGAACAACTTCGCGCCTTACTTCCTTCGCTGATTATGCCCAGTTACCGCGGCATCAAACTACTGCCTGCACAGCTTGGAAACACAGCTGGCTTAATGGGGGCATATTATGCCGTACACCATATGGAAGGAATCCGAACAGTCAAATAATATTATCCGACATAACGCCTCCTTGTATTTATCGCTCATTCGGGATAAAATATTAAATAGAACAAAGTGAACACAAACCGGCTGATTTTCTGCTGATCGCAGCAGGAAATACGGTCACGCGCCCTGTGGATGTAGAACTGCGCCCGGGTCCGGCGATTTTTGTTTCCTTTGCCGCCCGGCGGCGCTATATTCAGCCGGCCTGCTAAAAAAGGAGGCGCTCTTTCCTGCTTGCGGGTGAGAGCCCTCCTTAATCCCTTTCCGCACCGGAATGCTTTCAAGTTTCACAATGTTTTTTGTGCGGGAGGGGCAGGGAAGAAAAGTGTCGCTGCAAGCGCGAGATAACGCCAGGCGCCTTGAGGCGCGGCCAGTAAAACAGGGCTTTGTCCGCCTATGACTATTATAACAAGGAGAAGAATGATGCAACAGATTATATTAAAGCCCGCGTTACATAAATTCCGTACCGCGAAGGAGTTTGCCGAGACGTTCGGACTGAATGCGGACGACCTGATCCTGACAAACGAATACATCTATACCCCCTGCTTCGGCGGTCTGCATTTGCCGGCGCATACCGTTTTTCAGGAAAAATACGGTTCGGGGGAGCCGACGGACGCCATGGTGGACGCGATTCTTGCGGAAGCGGAAAAAACCGGCAGCAAACGCGTGATCGCCATCGGCGGCGGCACCATCATCGATATCGCCAAGGTCCTCGCCGTCGCGGACGGGGAACGGGTGGACGGGCTTTACGACCGTATGAACGATTTGAGCAAGAAACGTGAATTGGTCATCGTCCCGACCACCTGCGGCACCGGCAGCGAGGTGACGAATATCGCCATCATCAACCGCACCCGCATCGGTACGAAAATGGGGCTTGTATCGGATCATATGTACGCCGACAGCGCCGTGCTGATTCCGGAGCTTCTCAGCGGGCTGCCGTTTTCCGTGTTTGCCGCCAGCTCGATCGACGCGCTGGTACACGCGGTGGAATCCAGCCTTTCCCCGAAGGCGACCTCCTACACGCAGCTGTTCGGCTACCGGGCGATCGAAATGATTCTCAGGGGCTATCAGGTCATCGCCGAGAAGGGGCCCGAGGCGCGCAGGCCGCTGCTGGACGATTTCCTGACCGCGAGCAATTACGCTGGCATCGCGTTCGGCACGGCGGGCTGCGCGGCCGTCCACGCGCTGAGCTACCCGCTGGGCAGCAAATACCACGTCGCGCACGGCGAATCGAATTACGCCATCTTTACCGGAGTGCTCAGGAATTACATGGAAATCCGGTCGGACGGCCCGATTCAGGAGTTGAACCGCTACCTTGCCGGACTGCTCGATTGCGGGACGGACGTCGTCTATGACGAACTGGAAAAGCTGCTGAACCACATCCTGCCCAAAAAGGCGCTGCGCGAGTACGGTGTGACCGGGGGCGACCTTCCCGCGTTCACCGAGAGCGTGATGAAGACGCAGGGCCGCCTGATGGCCAACAATTTTGTTCCGCTGGACGCGGACCGGGTTCTGAAGATCTACCGCGAGCTTTATGAATGAAGACTCCGCGCCGTCCTTCTGAAGACGACCCGGTTTGTCGCCGGGATCCGGCGTCCTCGGGGATGCGCAATTCGATCGATTCCGGGGCTGGGACTGGCATTTTCCAAAAACTTCCGTATAACAAAAATGTTTGCCAAACAATCACTGACATGTTATAATATCAATCAGTATCTTTGAGAATGTTAACCGCGCCCTGCGCTCTTTCTCAAATGACCTGCTAAAAAAGGAGACGCTCTTTCCTGCTTGCGGGAGAGGGCTTTTTTGATAAAAGGAGAGAGCAATGAACAATTCGCCTTACACCCAATACGGCCCTTATGATAACGTGCATCCCTATGTGGAAGCCCAGAACAGCAAGCGCGACCTGAGGAAAACCTCCAACGCGGTCTGCTGGACCCTGCTCGCCGCCATGTTCCTGATGACCGGCTTCCTGTATGTCTGCGTGTTCTATCTCCGCGCGGTGGGATATACGCACGACTATACGAACAGCGATTTTCAGGGCTTTACGCCGGTGCTTTATTATCTTGCGACCGGGGCGGGCTATCTGGTCGGGCTGGCCGCTCCCGCGCTGGTTTTTTTCGCCGCGCGGCATATTCCGCTGGGCAGTGCGCTGCCCTTTGAGAAGGCCGGGTTTCTGAAAATCGGCGCGTGCGTCTTTTTCGGTACGGCCGTCTGTATGCTGGCGAATATTCCGGCCAACGCGGTGGTGGAAATCGAGAAATGGTTCGGCTTTTCCGGCGAGCTGCCGGAGATGCCCCTGACCGGCGATCCGCCGGTTTTGTTCCTGTATTTCCTTACGATCGCGGTCATTCCGCCGCTGGTGGAGGAGCTGTTTTTCCGGGGCGTGGTGCTTCACAGCCTGAGAAAATACGGGGACGGGTTCGCGGTAGTGGGCTCCGCGATTCTTTTCGGGCTGTACCACGGCAATTTTGTACAGATGGTGTTTGCCTTTATCGCCGGCCTGGCTATGGCGCTGGTGGTCGTCCGCACCAATTCCCTGTGGCCGTCCATCCTGATCCATTTTTTCAACAACGGGATTTCCTTCGCGATGGAAATGATGCAGCGCTTCGGCGGGGATCAGATGGCCGATTATGTAAACAACACGGTGGTCGGCGTCGTTCTGGCGCTGGGGGTGGCTTCCTTTGTCTATCTGCTGGTAAAGGACAAGCGGTTTTTCCACAGCGACGGGGTAAATCCGTATTTTCGGCTTTCCGCAAAGCTGAACGCGCTGTTTTTTAACCCGGGCGGTGTGGCGGTGCTGCTGTTAACGGTTGTGTCCTCGTTCCGATATCTGTACGCGGGCTGATATGGACAGGGAGGAACGATTTATGCGCCTGGCGCTGGCTCTCGCGCGGGAGGCGGCGCGGGAGGGCGAGGTGCCGGTCGGCGCGGTGATCGTAAAGGACGGGGAAGTCGTTGCCACGGGCCGCAACCGGCGGGAAAGCGGAAAAAACGCGCTCTGCCACGCGGAGCTGGAAGCCATTGACCGGGCGTGCCGGCTGCTGGGCGGTTGGCGGCTGTGGCAGTGCGAGCTGTTCGTCACGCTGGAGCCCTGCCCCATGTGCGCGGGGGCGATCATCAACGCGCGGATTCCCAGGGTGGTTTACGGCGCGCGGGACCCGAAAGCCGGTTCCTGCGGCTCCGTCGTAAATCTGTTTGAACTGCCGTACAACCATAGTCCGGAGCTGGTGGGCGGCGTGCTTGCCGACGAATGCGCGCTGCTGCTTACGGATTTTTTCCAAAAGCTGAGGGATAAAAAATAGAGGGGCCGCGGCAGGATCCCCTCCATAAAATCATGCAAAAAACGCGCCCTGACGGGGCTTTAAAAATCCGTCAGGGCGCATTTTCTTTATCGGGAAACCGCCGGCGATGCCGGTAAGACTGGAGAAGCTTTTCATTTTCGCTTTGCTTTCCGTGCGGGAGAGGGCAGAGGGTAAGCAACGCCGTTACGACGGCTTCCCGCTCTGCGCGCTCTCCGGCAGCGCCTTCTCCGTGACAGTCAGGGTGATTTCAAACGGCTTTTCACCGTCGTCGGCGGTCAGCGTGCCGGAGAGGGTGGTTTCTCCGGGCGCAACCGCCTTTACGGCGCCGGTTTCATCGACCGTCGCCACTTCGGGCTTGGAGCTTTTCGCCGTCAGCGTGTAGGGCAGCTCCCACGGAAGAACGGCAATCAGTTTGTCGCTTTCGCCCGGCGTAAGGAGCGCGCTGTTCTGGAGAGTGACCGAAACCAGCGGCAGCTCATCGCCCGGATCGGCCGACTCGGCCTCGGCGTCTTTCTGCTCCGGTGACGGCGCGCTTTGCGCGCCCTGCGCCTCCGACGATCCGTCGTTGGGGGCGGGCGCGATACGGGCGCTCAGCATGGGCTGGGCGGAACCGAAAATCAGCACCGGATCGATATCGTCATCCACGCGGTAAACGGCGCTGAGGTCCTTTGCGACGATGAACTTTGCCAGCACCGCGCCGGTATCGTTAAAGGTGGCGCTGACCGGATAGAACCAGCCGGAGACCAACGACTCGGGATATTGCAGCGTGTATTCGCCGTTGTTATGGTTCAGGCTGGTGGCGGCCGTCGGCAGATGATCCAGGATGGCGGCGGCGGAGACCTCCGAAACCTCCAGATCTGAGCCGGTGAAGGTATAGGCGCCGTCGGGCGAAACAGACATCTCGCCCTGGTGGGTAACGGTCACCCGCTTTCCGTCCGCGGAGAGCGAAAAATCAATGTGAAACGGTTTTCCGCTGTCGGGCAGCGATTCATAGCGCCCCACGCCGCTGCCGTCCACCAGCAGCACGGCGGGAAGCACCAGGGAATCGGCAAGATCCTCGGCCTCGCTGCCTTCCATCAACCTGAATTCAAACATGGCGCAGCTGTCGGAAAGGTATTTCATTTGCAGAACGGCGTTGTTGTACTGGCTTGAGTCGTCGCGGACAAAGCTGCCCGAAACCGCCTCCCATACTTCCAGGGCGGCGTTCTGCGTTCCGGAGGAGGATGTCTCCGCCTGCGAGGACTGCGGCGGCGCAGCCGCTTGTTTGCAGCCCGTGACCGCAGACGTCAGGATCAACAGCGCTCCCAAAAGCGCCAGATACTTTTTCATGATTTCGTCCCCCTCCCTTAAAATTCCAGGTTATAGGTTTTTTGGATCGGGTTGCCGCCCGGATAGGAAACCCGGACCGTGTACTTCCCCGACCCGCATTTGAGCCCGCCGTCGGAGGGCCACCCGTTCCAGGAGAACCACCCTACCTCGTTGTTGGTGGCGCGCGGTTTTCCGGTGTCTTTATATCGGAGCTTGCCGTCCGCGTCGAAAATCTGGATGGACAGGGCCTTGCCCTTGATGCTGCTGCATTTGATGTTGAATTTGTTGGTTAGGGTGCCGCTGCTGTCCATCATCTGTTGGGCGGATGCGAAGGAAATTTTGCTCGCGTTATGGTTGACCGAGGATTTCCATGTCCAGATGGTGGTATCGTCGCTGAACAGAATCTCGGTTGCGAAGGTGACGGCAAAGGTGTATTTCCCCGAAGCAACCTTTGAAAAATCGTAGCTGAAGAGCCGGGTTTGCTTTCCGCTCTCCACCGGAACGGAGCTCTTTTTCCAGGTGGCCACGACCTTGCCCGCGGAATCGTACAGCGAGGCGTAACAAACCATATCCTTCGTGGCGTGGACATTCTGGTAGGTGTAGCTGAAATAATACTTTCCGTTTTTGACATAGTCCGCGTTTTTCTGGACAGCGATATAGTCTTTATAGTTTTCCGCATAGGCCGAAGCGGGCAGGCATACCAGCACCGTCATGGCGAGCGCCACGGCCAGCGAGAAAATACGCTTCCGTAATTGAGATTTCATAACTCTCTCTCCTTTACTCTGTTATCCCAAAGCATGGGGGTCGGACCGGCGATCAGGAAACACCGCCCAAAAGCAGGAGGGCGGCCGCCAGGTACAGCGCGGACAGCACCGTCACCAAACCGAAAACGGCCGCGGCGCACACCGCCGCCCCCATTCCGGCGCCGCTTTTTCTGCGCCGGAACGCCTTGGTCAGGGAAAACGCGGTTCCCGCGATTCCCACTGAAAAGGTTATCGCCAACAGCCAAACGGGCATGCGCGCACCTCCTTGCTGCCCGGCAGGAATGCCTATCCGATTTTGACATCCTGCCGTTTACCGGTTTCCGCTTCAAAGAAATCTTTCGGCGTCATCCTGAGACGGCCGCCTACCGCGCTGCTGGGAAAGGACGCCAGAAGCTGGTTGAAGGCCGACACGTTGCTGTTATAAAACCGGCGCGAAGCCTGAAGGTGATCCTCCACCTCCCGGATACCCAGCTGCAGCTCGCGGAACTGTTCGCTGGAGCGCAGCTCGGGGTAGGCCTCGGCAATCACGCTGATGCGTTCGGACAGCGCGTCCATCTGCCCGTTGACCGTGCCGCGTTCGGCCATGCTCATGCCTTTGCGCAGGTTGATGACGTTGGAAAAGGTATCGGTTTCATGCTTGGCGTACATTTTGCAGACGTCGATCATCTTGGTCAGGGTATCGTAGCGCTTAGTCAGCGCGACGTCGATACCCGATTCGCTCTCTTCAATTTTGACGGTGAGCCGGCGGAAGCGGTTCCCGGTGGAAATCCACCAGATGACGAAGATCAGTACCAGAACAACGGGGATGGCCAAAAAAAGAATGGGCGACATAACAACACCTCCTGAGAATTTTTGATTGATAAACAGAGCTAATGAAGGAAGGGCATCAGGATCAGCAGAGCAAAAATCAGGATGCCGAATCCCATAAAGTAAATACTGATCCGCGCGGCGGCTTTGTCTTCCACCACGTAATACTGCTCGACGTCGTCGGGATTATAGCGGACGGTGACCGCCTGCCCTTTTTGAAACCGCTGGGTTCCGGTCCCGGAGCGAGAGGTCTTTGTGATCTCCCTGCCGTCCGCCGTGTAAGTGAAAACAGGATAATAAACGTAGCTTCTCCGCGTTTTTCCGTTATCGTCGCTGTCGGTGCTGATTGAGCGTACCATTTCGCTCACGGTACCGTCGGTCTGCGCGGTGCACGCCTGTATCCGCTTCTTGTCATTTCTGCGCAAAAGAAAACCCACCATAAAGATCACAATCGAAACAGCCATGCCGATCATCATGGTTACCGCTGAAGAATCCATGCCGTCCATCTCGGAAGCCTCCTTAAAAATTCATTTTTATGGAAAATGCAGGGTCCGTGACCGGGGTAAAACTGTATTGGAATGCCGCGTGACTCATACGCGGGCGGCATCCTTGAAATACATATTGTCGATCAGCCCCGCAATCTGACCGACCTGCTCGTTTACCGTTTTCTGCTGATCCTGAACCGACTTGCCGCTGGAAACGGAGAGCTCAAAGCTGTCGACGCCGGGCATACTGACGAACAGGTACAGGAATTTCCCTTCAAACACAAACGCCAGCTGGTAATTGGCATAGCGCTTCAGGCGAAGCATCCCCTCGATCATCTGCGGCGTTAAAATCATACGGGACGCCACCTGATCGGAAGAATAGGCGTCGAACAGGCGGTTGAATTCGTCCAGCTCGGTTTCCACGCTGCTGTCGCTGACCCTTCCGGTCAGCTTTTTGAAGCTTTCGGAAAGGCTGCGGACGTTCGGAAAGCCTTCCGTAATCACCACCAGCCGCGTAGGATAGTCCTGCTGCTGCTCAAACCGCATCACGCTGCCCTCAAAGGTCGTGACGTAGGTGGTCGTTTCATTTCCCTCCGAATCTTCCCTTGTGTGCTCTTCCTGAATAAGGACGTCGCTGCGGCAGAAAGGGACGCCTTTGCGCTCGGCCCTGATCCAGTCGTTGCCGCTCATGGTGTCAAAACCCTGAATCAGGTTCAAATCGAAAAGCTCCTGCTGCGGGAAACATTTATGGGCGTCAAATTCAATGTTTTCAAAGGCTTTGGAAAGCGCATCCAGCATGGTAAGCTGCTTAAAGGAATCGCGTACCGCGATCTCCTTTTTCAAAACGACCAGAACATAGAACAGTACGGCGATGATTCCCCCGATAAAAGCGCCTGCCTGCTCAGCGACCAGGATGCCGAGGATAATCAGCGCGGCGGCCGCAACGACAAAAACAAGACGCAATACTATCAGATGCCCGCGCTGCTTTTCGATCTCCGCCGCCTGCGGAAATTCCTCCGCCAGCTTTGCGGCCCGCGAATAGCTGACCGCCGCGTGGGAGACCGACCGCACGGCGTTGACCACGGCGGTCGCCGCCAGGGACAGGATAAAAATCACAATCAGCAGGATAACGGACAGGAACAGGTTAAAGTCGAAGGACCGGAAAACCGGGAGAAACAGCAGAAGAATCACGCCAAAGCAAATTAAGAACCGTTTGCTTCGAAACATTGAAAATACAAAGGTTAACATGTCATACACTCCATTCTGCGCCGCGTGAAAAGACACGAAAACGGCGCTGCCGACCGAACGGGCCCCAAAATTTCCGTTATCCGTCTATGGCCTTTTCTTCCTTACGGCCTTTTTTTCGTGTGAACAGCCCCAAGAGCGGCTCGATTCCAGCAATCAGGGCAAGGATTCCGATTTCGGGCAGGCTCAGCAGGAAAAACGGGATGCTGCCGAGAATGCCGAACGCGGCGGCGAACAGCGGCGTCCGGGGTTTTCGGGTGACGACGCCGATCAAACCCAGGATCGCGCCCAAAAGCCCCGAAGCGATCATACCGACATAGGCGGCCGGCACATTTCTCTCATAGCCGGGGCCCGGGCTGCCGCCCAGGAAAGAACTGTAAAAGAGCAGCCCCAGCCAAAACAGAAGACAGAAAACGCCGACAAGCGCGAGGATGATCCGCGCAAAGGTTTGTTTTTTTTCCATTGCAATTCCTCCTATTCCAACCGCTCCTTCCATCCCGCGGTTTTGCGCCGCGCGCGGCCTATTTCGACAGAACCCATTTCCCGCCGTCCTGATAATAAACGCCGCCGCTTTGATAGGCATAGGCGCAGCTGAGCAAAGAACCGTCCAGACGGTAAAGATAGCATTCCTGGTTCTCAACCGTATCCAGATTGACCAGGACCATCTTGTAGTCTTTGTCCTTGCTGTAATTCGGGATATGGCCGCCGTCCCGCAGGGTTTCAAACACCCGTTTTCCTGCTTCGGCCGCGTTCAGGTAGTCGCCGGGATCGCCCTGCAGCTTATATTCCTCGGAATATTCAAGGTTCGGCCCGAAATCCAGGCCGTCCCAATACGGGGGCTCGTCGTCGCCGCCCGAACTGCCGCCGCTGTGCGTGACAAAGAAGGCGCTGCCCTCGTAGGGCTGATCCGCCGGCAGGGCGGGAAGCCCCTGAGCCGCCATATCCTCGGGATTCGTAAACCTCAGCTCCTTGCCGCCGTCCATCGAATAATAGACCGTCTTTACCGGCAGATTCGCTTTGACGGTGCGGGCCAAACTGTCCATCATGAACCAGTTGAGGCTTACCGAGTCAAAAAAATGAAAGTCCTCCTTCTGCTCGCGGTCGTCCAGCCCCCTGACCAGCGTACTGGCCGCGGACCAATCCGCATAAGCGCCGTTGGCGTCGGTACGGGCGCTCGCCAACGAGAAATCCAGCCCGCTCCACTCGCTTAACGCGTCCGCCAAAGCTTCGACGGACGGCGCCGCGTCCATTTCGACGGTTTTGCGCTTCACCCGCCCTCCCGCTTCGCCGTCGGGGTTCCCCGCCGAAAAGTCGGCGTAGAGGGAGACGGAAACCCCGGATAACTGCGGCGCCGACGACGGGCTGCTTTCCGGCTGACCGGAGCTTCCCGGTGCCGCGCCGCCGCAGGCGGTCAGCGCGAGAGCCAGCGCGCAAAAGAGCGTAAAAACTCTTCTTTTCTGTTTTTTCATGACAGATCCTCCTATCGATTTTGTGTTCCCGCCCTGCCCGCGCGGCGGGAAGGAACTGTTTTCGAATACGGCTCAAAATCAGACGCCGCGGCTGAATTCCCTGCCGTCTTCCAGCGTCAGCGCCTCTTTGCCCACCGTGAAGGCCTGCTTTGAGCCGTCGGGAAGGGTCAGCGCGAAAGCGTCTTTCGTCCGCTCCCAGGAGCCGACGCCCGTTTCGGAAAGAGAGCCGTCCGCCTGCTGTGTCTGAAGCAGGAGGGAGCCGTCGTCATAGAACTTCAGGTAAACGGCGCCTGTTTCCCGCGCTGCCGGACGCCAGAGGTCGGCGCAGTACAGGCTGACCGTCTGGCGGGCGCGTTCGCCCTCCGGGCCGCCGATCAGGCTTTCTTTAAGATAATAGTCATAATAGGTCATATCGTTGATCCAAAGCGCGGTTTTATCTTCGGCAATCGTAAAGGAACGCGGGCGGAAGGAAGTATCCAAACGGATGACTTGGAATTTGGAGCGTCCGTGGGCGTCGCTGCTTTCCGCGTCCCTGAGCTGCCAGCCGCCTTCCTCTTTGGCTACGTCCTCGTCGCCCACCCGGGCGTAAATGGCGTAGGAGCCATCCGTGTTAATGGAAACGTACTCGTCGTTTAAATCGCCGCTTTTATACCATTTTCCGGTGTAATTTTCGGCTGCCGCCGCGCTGTCGATCGGATCGCCGGGAAGAAATACCGACCCGTCCTCCACGATGGTGATCGTCCGGCCGCCGTCCTTCTGGCCGATCCGGCATTCCAGGTCGCCAAACAGGTCCAGCGCTTGAATGACAAAGGTGCCGTCGCCGTTGTCTTTGGTTTCGCCGCGTATGATTTCGTTGCCGTTTGGGTCGTAAAAGACGGCGGCATTTCCGTCAAAACTGAAAATATTCAGGGAAACGGCCGCTTCTTTGGGCTCCGCGCGGTACCACCAGGTTCCGTTGAGCGCGGACACTCCGCCCGTCTGATCGTCCGTGCCGACGCCGGAGGACGCCGCTTCGCCGCTCTCCGCGCCGGTCGCCGATTTTTCGCCGCAGCCCGCCGGCGAAAAGGTCAAAACAGCGGCACAAAGCACCGCCAGCGCCTTTTTCGTAATTTTTTTCATGGTGATTTCCTCCTTGGATCCCGGTTTATTCTTTGATGGTTTGCATCGGCAGCCAGTTCAGTATTTCCGTCAGGGCGATCCGGGTACCGTCCCGCCAGAAGATATTCTGGCCGTCGGTGCTCGGGCGGGGCAGCAATTCCAGATTCCGCAGGCTGTCATAGCGGTGGTCCGCTTTTGGCAGGCACTGGGTGTCGAACAGGATCAGATGGCCGTTACTGAGCTCGATATCCAAGGTCTGACCGTCCAGGATATCCACCCGGGCTATTTGCAGCATATGGTATCACCTCGTTTCCGCCGGACTTTCTATCCTATTCCGGTACAGCTTCAGCGTAGCAGAAAAATTTCCCTCTGTGCGGAAGGTCAAGAAATCTTATCCGTTTTTATAAAAAATTTCCATTTTTTCTTTTCCGATCTTCGCGCTCCGCCCTGGCAAGCCCCGCCGCCGGAAAAGCAAAAGCCTGACAAATCCGACGCGGCGCCGGTTCTGTCAGGCTTTTTATTCTTTTTCAATCAAACCGGGGCCGTTTCGCTTACTTTCTTTCCCCGCGATGTGGCTTCCGGGAATCCCGGAATTTTCCTGGAGCATTGTATCTCTTTTTGTTGATCTTGCCAAATGTATAGACAAGGATATAACATCCCGCAATGATCAATAAGGGGGCGAAGCTTTCCATTTTGATTCCCGCTTTCCGCTTTGGATCCTGTTCCCGCCCCGGCAAGCTGTTCCGGAGGCAGGAAAATTTTCCGCTCAGGTTTTCTTTTATTTTAACATCCCTGTAAAACGGAAACAAGCCCGATTCGCTGTACCAAGTTTGTCCCTGCCAGGGGTTTAAATAGAACATTTGTTCTAAAATATCTTGAAAAATCGCTCCTCTTTGGATAGTATGGAATTATAGGACACGAATCCGGATGCTTGCGGTCCGCTTCGGGGAAGGAAAGGAGCAATATGGACTATAACGAATGGGGCGCGGAATATTTGAATGAGGCAGAGAGGATTAAGGAACGGCTGGCGCCGCTTCGCAGGCAGGCGCGGCAGGCGGGCAACGAGGAGGCCGCCGGGCTGTACCGCAGGATCGCCCTGCTGAACGACATGTATCTGGACTGCCTGCACACAGGCAGGTATCTGGTGAGAATCGGGGCGGAAAGATGAGAAGAAAAAGCAATCTGAGCCTGGACCTGTTCGGGGACCGGCTGAATGTCGGTCGGGAAGAGGGCGGCGACGGGGGAGAGCATCTCAGGATACGCGGGACGCTGCGCCGCGCGATGGAGGGAGAGCTGACCGAACGGCAGCGCGACTGTCTGCGGCTGCGGTATTTCGAGCAGAAAAGCGTACAGGAGGTCGCGGAGATCCTCGGCGTTACGCCGCCGACCGTGTCGAAGCATCTGAAAAAAGCGCGGGAACGGCTGCGCCGGGTGGTGGGGTATTCCTTCTCGCGGTTAAATTGAGGGAGAAGTACTCCCTTCGGCGCGGACCTGCCTGCCGGGATGCGGACCATGCGGTCGGCACGCGCCTACGGCGTATGTTTTTCAGTGGCCCGACTTGCCAAATCCGTTTGTATCGGCAGGATATCTGTGATATAATTACCGATAAGAATTACAGGGTGGTGTAAGATGGCCAGATTTTTTAAAGGGGCGGGATTGGTGTTCCTGATTGCAGGGACCGGTCTTTTCCTTGCGGAGCTCGCGTCCTCCGACAAGGACTTCCGGGTTTTCCTCAGCGTTTTTACCGCGGGACTTCTCGGCCTGCTGCTGATTGCCGTCGGCGACCTGATGAACAGGGTCGATGCGCTGGAGGATCAGCTGAAAATCAGCGAAGACCGTCGGGACGACGCGCCGGAAATCATGCAGATCACCTGCCCGAACTGCGGGAAGAAATGCGATATGGATTACCCGAAATGTCCGCACTGCGGGTACGGTTTCAAGCAGTGACCGGCTTTCAGGCAAAAAGGGAGGCGGTAAAATGAACAAAGACGGCAGCCGCGTTCGGTCGATTCAGATTGTTCTGTGGGGCGCTTTTGCGGCGGTGCTTTATTCTGCGGGATTCACGCGCGGCGAATGGCAGAACTGGGTATGTTCGGTCATTGTCTTTGCCTTGCTATGCTCCTACAGCTACGGAAATCGTCCGACGCGGACGCGCCTGAAAGGGATTTTTGTCGTCTTCGGGATCTTTTGTGTAGGACTCTTCCTTTTGTATCTTCTGGAAAATAAACGCTGAAAGGGCGGAGCCATTTTTGGCTCCGCCCTTACGATTATTCCGGCTGAATCGTGCCGCCGCCGACCACGAGGTCCCCGTCGTAAAAGACGACGGCCTGTCCCGGAGTGACCGCGCGCTGCGCTTCTTCAAAATCCACGCGGACTCTTCCGTCCCCGAGCGGAACCAGCTTCGCCTTTGCGGGCTTCGCCTGATACCGCACCTTGGCGGTGATATCCGCTTCCTTTTCCAAGGTGTCGAACGGGATGAAATTGAGGTCCGCCGCAATCAGGGAGGACGCGTACTGGCTGCCCTCTTCCCCCAGTGTAATCCGGTTATGTACCGTGTCGATCCCGGTCACATACATGGGCTTTCCGAAGGAAACACCCAGCCCCTTGCGCTGACCGACGGTGTAGCGGGTGATGCCGCGGTGGCGGCCGACCACGTTTCCGCTCTGGTCCACGAAGTCGCCCTGCGGAGCGGTTTTCCCGGTGTAGCGCTCAATGAATCCGGCGTAATCGTTGTTTTCCACAAAGCAGATTTCCTGACTGTCCGGCTTGTGCGCGACGGGCAGCCCGGCTTCCTCCGCCATGGCGCGCGCCTCGGGCTTCGTGTATTTCCCCAGCGGCATCAGGGTGCGGCTGAGCTGCTCCTGTGTAAAGGAGTACAGCACGTAGCTCTGGTCCTTGCTGGCGGGCGCCTTTTTCAAAAGCCAGCGCCCGGCCGCGTTCTGTTCGATCACGGCGTAGTGTCCGGTGGCGATATAGTCAAAATCCAGCTCCTTCGCGCGGCGGAGCATGGCGTCGAACTTGACGTGGCGGTTGCAGGCGATACACGGGTTGGGCGTCAGCCCCGCCGCGTACTGCGCCGCGAAATAGTCGATGACGTTCCTTTCGAAAACGTCCGTGAAATTGAGGACCAGATGGTCGATCCCGAGCTTGTAGGCAACCCTGCGCGCGTCGTCGATATCGTCCAGCGAGCAGCAGCCGCCCGCCTGACTCTGGCACATGTATTCGTCCGGCCGCAGCCGTAGGGTGACGCCGGTAACGTCGTACCCGTCCCTGAGAAGCAGGAGCGCGGCAACGGAGCTGTCCACGCCGCCGCTCATGCCGAGCATTACTTTTTTCTTCATATTTCCCGCTCAGTCCAGCGTGGGCTGGACCTCGTCCTCGTCGTCCGCCGCTTCCTCGGCCGCTTCTTCGGACGCGTCATCCCTGTCGTTTGCCTTGTCGACAATGGGGAAATGGAGCGGAAAATCGGCGGGCGCGATCTCGTCCTCCGGTTCCGGCGCGGGGACGTCCGCGCTTTCCGCGCCGGGCTCGCCGGAGCAGCCGCACGGGCAGTAATCGCAGTCGTCCGTACAGTCGGTACAGGCGTCGTCCTCGTACTCCTCGTCGGCGGTGAGCTCGTCGAGCTTGTCAAACGCCTTTTTGATGCGCCTGTCGGCGGCTTCCACCGCTTTGCACAGGGGCTCGGTTTCCTCGTTCTGCGCGTCGCGCAGATTCTGAAAATAATATTTTCCCAATGCGACGTAGGCGCGCGCTTCGTTTTCCCTTTCGTTTTTGATCACGATCCTGATGCGATTTATCAGCGCGGCTTTGCGGTTTTTTTCAACGACATAGTCGACTGCTTTTGTTACCCTGCCGGTTACGGTTTCAAAAAAATTCATAGCGTACCTCCTGCCGCAATAGCGGTGTTCATGATGGGCTTTACTTGTTATTATTATAACTCAAAAGTTTGAAAAATAACAGGATTATTTAATTCTATTCCTTTTTTAAATTCGTTGTGATATAATGAACAAACATGCAAAGGCTAAGGAGGAAATAAAAATGCCATCGGTTGGAAACAGGGACGTAAGCTGCCCTCACTGCGGCGCCGTGGTAAAAACAGCGATGAGCCCCGAAATCAACGCCGGGGAAAATCCGGAGCTGCGGCAGCGCATTTTGGACGAAACGCTGTTTGACTGGAAATGTCCGGAATGCGGCTATGAAGCGCAGCTTGTTTATCCTTGCCTTTATCACGATAAAGAAAATCAGTTTATGGTATATGTTGTGCCGAACAGCGGCTGCTGCCGGCCGGAACCGGTCAGTGTGGGCGAAGCTTTTCCGCAGTTTAACGGAATGGCCAAGCGGGCGGTGACCTCGCTGGCGGGGCTGAAGGAAAAAGTGCTTATTTTTGAGGCCGGGCTCAACGATTTTGCGGTGGAGCTGGTCAAGCTGGCGCTCACCGACGTGGCTGGCAAAAAACACGACAGAAAGACTTCCGCCGGATACTTTTGCCGCGCGGATGAAAAAGAGAACCGGATCGTGTTTTCCTTTTTCCTGCAGGGAGAGGACGAGCCGGTTCAGCAGGGAACGCGTATGGACGTTTACCGCAAATCGCTGGAAATTGTGGAAAGCGTGGGCGCGGTTTCACGGGACGACGATTTCGTGGCGGTGGATTCCGCCGCCGCTGAAAATATTCTGCGGGTGTACCGCGGCGGGGAGGACTAAGACAGATGTGCGGATTGTGCGGATTTACCGGTGAAGTAATCGACCGCGACGCAGTGATTAAAAACATGACGGATCAAATCACCCACAGGGGCCCGGACTCCAGCGGGTTTTTTACCGATTCCGATATCTCCATGGGCTTCCGGCGCCTGAGCATCATCGACGTCGCTTCCTCGGGCGACCAGCCGATCTACAACGAGAACAAAACCCTGGCGCTTACGTTTAACGGGGAAATCTATAACTACCGGGAGCTCAGAAACATCCTGCTGGAAAAGGGGCACCGTTTTTATACCCAGACCGATTCCGAGGTGCTGGTCCACGGCTTTGAGGAATGGCACGAAGACCTTCTGACCAAGCTGCGCGGGATGTTCGCGTTTGCTATCTACGACACCGTCGACAAGAGCGTGTTTATTGCCCGCGACTATTTCGGAATCAAGCCGATGCACTACACGCAGGCCGGCGGCCATTTTGTTTACGGCTCCGAAATCAAGAGCATTCTGGAATTTCCCGGCTTTGAAAAGAAATTCAATAAAAACGCGCTGAACAATTATATCTCGTTCGAGTACGCCGTTCCGCCGGAAACCTTCTTCGAGAATGTCTACTGCCTGATGCCGGCGCACTACCTCTGGTACAAGGACGGCAAGGTCGAAACCCACCGCTACTGGGAGCCGAAATTCAGCGAGGACCCCGGCATGACCCGGGAACAGGCCGTCGGGGAAATCGAAAAGGTCTTTGAGGACTCGGTCGCCGCGCATAAGATCAGCGACGTGGAGGTCGGGTGCTTCCTGTCCAGCGGCGTGGATTCCAGCTATGTTTCCACCTACTTCGCCGGGCAGAAGACCTTTACGGTCGGGTTCGACTACGGGGAAAAATACAACGAAATCGACTGGGCGAAGAGCCTGTCCGAAAAGATCGGCGTGGAACACCACTATAAGGTCATTTCCGCCGACGAATACTGGGGAAATATCCGCAAGGTGCAGTACCATATGGACCAGCCTCTGGCCGACGCGTCCTGTATCGCCCTCTATTTTGTTTCCAAAATGGCGAGCGAGTACGTGAAGGTGGTGCTTTCCGGCGAGGGCGCGGACGAGCTGTTCGGCGGATACAATATTTATCACGAGCCGGATGATTTTGAAGGCTACAAAAAACTGCCGCTCGGCCTGCGCAGGGCGCTGGCGGCGATCGCGAAGGCGCTTCCGTTTTCCTTCCGGGGCAAAAGCTTCCTGATGCGCGGCGCGCTGCCGATCGAGGAGAACTTCATCGGCAACTGCAGCATGTTTACCATGGACGAAAAACGCCGCCTGCTGAAAAGCGATATTCCGGTTACCCGTCCGCAGGAGCTGACAAAGCCGTATTACGACCGCGTAAAGGACAAGGACGACGTGACCAAGATGCAGTATCTGGACATCAACGTCTGGCTGGTCGGCGACATCCTTCTGAAGGCGGACCGCATGAGCATGGCGAATTCGCTGGAGCTGCGCGTGCCGTTTCTCGACAAAGAGGTGTTCGGGGTCGCTTCCCGCATTCCGAGAAAGCTGCGGGTGAATAAGGAAAACACCAAGTACGCGATGCGCCTTGCCGCGATGAAGCATCTGCCGGACGCGACCGCGCAGAAGAAAAAGCTGGGGTTCCCGGTGCCGACGCGCGTGTGGCTCAGGGAGGAAAAATACTATAACCTTGTAAAGGACGCCTTTACGGGCGAAACCGCGAAGCAGTTCTTCAACACCGGCGAGCTGATGAAATTCCTTGACGACCACTACAGCGGGAAGCGGGACAACAACCGCAAGATCTGGACGGTTTTCGTCTTCCTCGTCTGGTACGATATTTATTTTAACGGCGGTTCCCACGAGCCGGGCGATATGCCCGCGGTCCGTTAGAACGCCGAAAAACACCGCCGGAGAGCTTCCGGCGGTGTTTTTTGCTGATTTAATTCTTTGGAATGTATATTGAAGCGGTCATCCGGCGACAATAAAGCCGAGGTGAAAAACATGGATTATTTATGGGCTTTTCTGATCGGCGGCGCCATTTGCGCGATCGGCCAGGTGCTGATCGATTTTACGAAGCTGACGCCGGCCAGAATCCTTGTTTTGTTTGTCACACTGGGTGTGGCGCTGACGGGGCTGGGGCTGTACGGGCCGCTTGTGGACTTTGCGGGGGCCGGCGCTACGGTGCCGCTGACCGGTTTTGGGTATCTGATGGCGAAAGGGACGCTTGAAGCGGTCAGGGAACAGGGTTTGCTGGGCGCGTTTTCCGGCGGCGTCGCGGCGAGCGCCGCGGGTATCGCGGCGGCTGTGTTCTTCGGATACGTTGCCGCCCTGTTTTCAAAGTCGGGAGATAAGAGCTAGCAAAGGCTTTCTCGTTCTGAAGATCCTGTACAGGGTCTTCCGGATTATCAACGGCCAGATCATCGGCATGCTTCTGTGGGAGCTCTGGAAGCTGTATTACCGTACGTATTTTAAAAAATATATGGTAAGGCAAAAGGCATAAAAAAACGGGCAGGTATCAAAACCTGCCCGTATCCTGTTACGGCACCGGAGGAAGTCCCTTACTGTATGGAACAATCCAGGTAGTGCTCAAGCTCCTCTTCATCCTTTTTCTTTTTCTCAAAGAAGAGGACGACGGCAACAACAGCCGCCGCGACGGCCGTCATAGCGGAAATAACGGTAATCAATATGGATAATGTATTACATTTTTTCAAAACGAGCACCTCCATTTTCAATGATTCAATCTTTTTATATAATAACCAATTCTCTTTGAAAAGTCAATCGAAGCGGCAAGTTTATGGAAATTCGCCCCCTCGCGCCGGAGGATAATAAAAAAGCAGGGCGCAAGGCTCTGCTTTTGCTTTTAAACCGCGTATTCAGGGTTATGCATTTGCCGCGTTCAGCTTGCGTGCAAGAGCTGATTTCTTTCTTGCGGCTGTGTTCTGGTGCAGGATTCCTTTTGCCGCAGCCTGGTCAATCTTCTTAATCGCAACCTTAACGGCATCCGCTTTGTTGGCATCATTGGATTCTACGGCAAGGTTTGCTTTCTTTATATCAGTTTTCAGTCCGGAATGAAAGGACTTGTTGACGAGTGTTTTTGTAGCAATAACCTTTACGCGTTTTTTGGCTGATTTGATGTTGGGCATGATTCCACCTCCTTTGACATTGTCACGTATCAATAATAATACCATCGATGGATAAAAAATGCAAGTGTTTTAAAAAAAATAGGAAAGGGCTGATTTTTTATGGTATTCCGTACCGATCTGGCGCTGGAAAATACGGAACCCAGCAGGCACGTTACACGGAAAGAAAAGGACTGCACGGTCACGCGGATAGACGAGGAGGGCAACGCCTATGTCACGCTGGAGGTCCAGGCGATCTCCGACCATATCGACAGCGACAACAGCCTTCTGACCCTGACCGCGCAGGAGCTGACCGCGCTGCTGCCGGAGAAGGGAAGCGTTTTGGTGGCGGGGCTTGGGAACCGCGCCATTACACCGGACGCGCTGGGGCCGCTCGTCGCCGAAAAAATTCTGGCGACAAGGCATATCAAGGGCGAGCTGGCAAGGGTGACGGGCCTGGACAGGCTGCGCCCCGTTTCCGTGGTGAGCCCCGGGGTGCTGGGCTGCACGGGGATCGAAGCCGTGGAGCTTTTACAGGCGCTGGTCAAGGAGCTGAACCCGGACGCCGTGGTTGCTGTCGACGCGCTTGCGGCGCGCAGCCCCGCCCGGCTGGGCTGCACGGTGCAGCTTTGCTCCGCGGGGATTTCTCCCGGGGCCGGCGTGGGAAACGCAAGGCCGCGCATCGACGAAAGCACGCTCGGCGTACCGGTGGTCAGCATGGGGATTCCGACCGTGGTGGACGCGGCCACTCTGGCGGCGGACCTGCTGGACGGCGAAACGGACGGGTCGGAGGAGAAAATCGCGCCGCGCGGCGCCCAGATGATGGTGACCCCGCGCGAAATCGACCTGATTATTTCCAGAGGCGCGAGACTGCTGAGCATGGGGATCAACGTGGCGCTGAACCCCTCCCTCAGCATCCAGGATTTTGAAGAATTGACCTGAAGCATCATGAAATTTGTCCCGCCCGCATAAGAATGAATATCATTCAATGGGGGCAGGATATGAAAAACTGGATGCAAAAGGGAATGGGAATCTGCTCGGTTGCACTGGTGTTTGCGGCGGTCGCGTGCGTTCTGGGACGTTTGCCCGTGCCGCAGGCAAAGGACGCGGCGTTCGCCGCGGCGGGCTTTATCATGCCCGCGGGCGCCGCCGAAGCAATGAAAGAGGAATATCTGGAAGAGGATGAAGAGGATAATGAGCACGGGAGCAGCGGGGCGCCGGTTTCTTCGGGCGTAAGCTCCGCCCCGGTTTCGTCACAAAGCAGCTCCGGTACGGGGGCAAGCTCACAGGCCGCTTCGGACGCGGCGTCGGGCGCGCAGTCGTCCGTTGCGCTGCCGAAGGGCGTGAAGGAAATGAGCATTGCCAATTCCGGTTCCCAATACAATAATATATGGGTAAAAAATACGAATAAAAATCATACGGTCGATATCGCTTCGGAGCTTCAGAAACAGCCGGCGGTGAAAATCGTCAAGAACTCGACGCCGCAGGTCCTGATCTACCACACCCACACGACGGAGGCGTTTCTGGGCGATACGCGCAGCCAGGACAAAGCGAAAAGCGTGGTCGCCGTGGGCGATCGGATCGCCGAGCAGCTGAAGGCCGCGGGAATCAACGTGGTACACGACACCACCCTGCACGACTACCCGAGCTACAACGGCTCGTATGACCGCTCCAAGGTGACGATGCAGAACAACCTGAAGAAATATCCGGGCATCCAGGTGACGCTCGACATCCACCGCGACGCGATGGGCACCTCCGACGGAACAAGGATCAAGCCGACTGCGACGGTCAACGGCAGGAAGGCTGCGCAGGTGATGATCATCTCCGGCTGCGACGACGACGGCACGCTCGGGTTCCCCAACTGGGAATACAATTTCAGGCTGGCCGTGCGGCTGCAGAAGTCGCTGGCGGACCTATACCCCGGTCTGGCGCGGCCCCTGAATTTCTGCGCGAGGAAGTACAATGAAAATCTGACGAAAGGCTCCCTGCTGATCGAGTTCGGCACCGAGGTCAACACCCTTGACGAGGCGGCGTACTCCGGGGAGCTGTTTGGAAAAGCGCTGGTCAACGTTCTGAACGGCCTGACCTAAGCGGAAAGGAAAAGATGTTAAAAAAATGAACAGAAAAAGGAAAAGAACTTTCTTCGCATCGTTTTTCAGCACGCTTTGCGTCCTTGCGCTGCTTTTCGGCATGGCGGAGGTCGACGCCAATTCCCGCAGAATCGGCTTTGGCGACGACAAAACCCTTCTTTACCAGATTACCGGCAAAACATGGCAGGAAACTTGCAATGTGGCGAAAGTATGGTATAATAATTTCGTATTATCATTGAGAGAGAATGCTGTGGAGGAAACGTATCATGAATCAACATAAGAAAATATGGTTTTCCGTATTCATATTGATCTTTATGTTTTCATTGTATTCCGTTACCGCCTTGGCAACTGAGATAACGCCCGAACAGGTGGAACAGATCCTGAACCAGCAGTCCTCCCAGGCTTCCTCGCGGCCCGCCGCGAGCACCGTTTCCAGCAAAGCAGCCGTCAGCTCCAGAAGGCCGGCCACGAGCAGAAAGCCGGTGTCCTCGGAAGCTTTCTCCGAAGAGTCCGGCGACGTTTCCGACGGGATTTTCAGCAGCGGAGAGGAATCCAGCGAGATTGTTCTTCCCAGCGTGGACAGCATAGAGGAAAACAATCCGCTCAGCTCCGTGATCGTGGACACCGCGGCCAACAAGAAAATGAACTGGATCGGGATCCTGTCGTGGGTGTGTATCGCGCTGGGCATCGTCGTGGTGCTGATCGTCGTGTTCAGCAACCGCCGTCCGCCGAGAGGCGGAGGCCGCAAACGCTACCGCCGTCCGAACCGCTCACACAAGAAACGCCTGCTGAACGACAAGTATTACAGAAATCTGAAATATTGATCATGGCGGCGCGCCGGAGAAAAAATTTCCCGGTACGCCGCTGTTTTTATGCGTGTCTTACAGCCCGGATTTCACCGGGCTTTGTTTCGCGCGTTTTATAAAAATTTCACCCTGCCGCACGGCCTACTGTTCAGGATTCGCGATCTGTGTTATAATATATTATTCATTATCTTTCCGGCATTTTCAGTCTGACTGCGGAGCAGCTCTGTATTGCTCCCGTTTTTGACGGGGGAACACGAGGCATTGAACAGCCGGAACTGCTGCCAAAGCCATATTATCTTTGAGGATTAGGTGATAAATTTGTCGATACCACGCGGGAGAATACGGAATTTCAGCATTATTGCGCACATTGACCACGGGAAAAGCACGCTGGCCGACCGCATTTTGGAGCAGACGAAATCCGTCGCGCTGCGCGATATGGAAAATCAGCTGCTGGACAGCATGGATCTGGAGCGCGAACGGGGCATCACCATCAAGGCGCACGCCGTTACGCTCGTTTACAGCGCGCAGGACGGGCAGGACTATGTTTTCAATTTGATCGATACCCCGGGCCATGTGGACTTTAACTACGAGGTTTCGCGTTCGCTCGCCGCCTGTGAAGGCGCGGTGCTGGTGGTGGACGCTTCCCAGGGGATCGAGGCGCAGACGCTGGCGAACACCTATCTGGCGGTGGACGCCGGGCTGGAAATCGTTCCGGTCATCAATAAGATTGACCTGCCCAGCGCACAGCCGGAAAAGGTGCGCGCGGAAATCGAGGACGTCATCGGGATTCCCGCGGACGAGGCGCCGTGTATTTCGGCAAAACTGGGAACGAACATCGACCAGGTGATGGAGCAGATCGTCAAACACGTTCCGCCCCCGCAGGGCGACGAAAACGCGCCGCTCAAGGCGCTGATTTTTGATTCCTACTACGACGCGTACAAGGGCGTGATCATCCACGTACGGCTGAAGGACGGGCAGGTGCGTCCGGGAGACACCATCCGGCTGATGGCGACGGGCGCGGAGTTCACCGTGGTGGAGTGCGGCTACGGCCGCGCGACCTGCCTGGAGCCGAGCGCGGGGCTCAGCGCCGGGGAGGTCGGCTATATCGCCGCTTCCATCAAGGCGGTGAAGGACGCCCGCGTGGGCGACACCGTTACGCTGGCGGACAACCCCGCCAAAACGCCGCTGCCGGGTTACCGCTCGGTGCAGCCGATGGTTTTCTGCGGGATTTACCCCGCGGACGGCGCGCGCTATCCCGACCTGCGCGACGCGCTGGACAAGCTGCAGCTGAACGACGCGGCGCTGTCGTTTGAGCCGGAAACGTCCGTTGCGCTCGGCTTCGGCTTCCGCTGCGGCTTTCTGGGCCTATTGCATATGGAGATCATTCAGGAACGGCTGGAACGCGAATACAACCTCGACATTATTACCACCGCCCCCAGCGTGGTTTACCGGATCACGAAAACCAACGGCGAAGTGATTTCTATCGACAACCCGACCAATTACCCCGACCCGTCGCTGATTTCGCAGGCGGAGGAGCCGATCACCAACGCCCACATCTATACGCCGAGCGAATATGTCGGCAATATTATGGAGCTTTGCCAGGACAGGCGCGGCGTCTTTAAGGATATGAAATACATCGACACCGACCGTGTGGACATCCATTACGAGCTGCCGCTGAACGAGATCATCTACGACTTTTTCGACGCGCTGAAATCCCGTACCCGCGGCTACGCCTCGTTCGACTATGAGCTGAGCGGATACAAAAAGAGCAGCCTCGTCAAGCTGGACATCATGCTCAACGGCGACGTGGTGGACGCGCTTTCCTTTATTATCCACGCCGACAAGGCTTACCCGCGCGCGCGCAAGATGGCGGAGAAGCTGTCGGAGAAAATCCCGCGTCAGCTTTTTGAGGTGCCGATCCAGGCCTGCGTAGGCGGCAGGATCATCGCGCGCGAAACGGTCAAGGCCATGCGCAAGGATGTTCTGGCCAAGTGCTACGGCGGAGATATCACGCGCAAAAAGAAGCTGCTGGAAAAACAGAAGGAAGGCAAGAAGCGCATGCGCCAGCTTGGCACGGTGGAGGTGCCGCAGGAGGCGTTTATGAGTGTGCTGAAGCTGGATGAATAACGAAAAGCCTTTCGGCCTTTATCTCCATGTGCCGTTCTGCGACGGCAAATGCCCGTACTGCGATTTTTATTCCCTGCCCGCCGACGGGGAGAAAATGGACCGGTACACCCGGCAGGTGCTCTCGGCGCTCGGGTCGTACGCGGGGCGGTACGGGCGGAGGGCCGACACGCTGTACTTCGGCGGCGGCACCCCGAACCTGCTCGGCGCAAAGCGACTGTCCGCGATCCTTGCGCGCGCAAAGGAATGCTTCGGGCTGGACGGCGCGGAAATTACCGTGGAGGTCAATCCCGCCGAGGACCTGCGCGGCTTTTTGCGGGAAATCCGCGCGGCGGGGGCAAACCGCCTGTCGATCGGCCTGCAGTCCGCAAACGAGGACGAGCTTTCGCTTCTGGGCCGGCGGCACACCGCCGCACAGGCGAAAAAAACGGTCGCTTACGCACAAGACGCGGGTTTTGACAATCTCTCCCTCGACCTGATGCTTGCCATCCAGAAACAGACAAGGGAAAGCCTTCTGCGCTCGATCGATTTCTGCGCGGACGCGGGGATTCAACATCTTTCCGCCTATCTGTTGAAAATCGAGCCGGATACGGTTTACGGAAAAAAGAAGGAAACGCTGTGCGTTCCGGACGACGACGAGGCGGGCGACCTCTATCTGTTCGCCTGCGAAGAGCTGGAAAAGCGCGGGTTTCACCAGTACGAAGTCTCCAATTTCGCGAAGCCGGGCTTTGAGAGCCGCCACAACCTGAAATACTGGCGCTGTGAAGAATATCTGGGAATCGGCCCGGCGGCGCATTCGTTTATGGAAGGGAAACGGTTCTATTATCCAAGAAGCCTTTCGGGTTTTCTCGAAGGCGGAGAACCCGTGCCGGACGGGGAGGGCGGCGGGTTTGAGGAATACGCCATGCTTGCCCTGCGCCTGACGGAGGGGCTGACGGACGAAGGCTGCCGCGCGCGGTTCGGCACGGGGCTTCCCGCGCGGATGCGGAAAGCGGCGAAGCTTTATGAAAAGGGCGGGCTGACCGTCTGCGGGGACGGCGGGTTCCGCTTTACGCCGCGGGGATTTCTGGTTTCCAACCTGCTGACGGCGGAGATTTTGTACAGCGGGGAAAGCGGATAGCGGAAAACCGCGGAGATTGCGGATACCCTTAAAGGCTGCGAAAACGCGGCCTTTTTTATAAAATTTACGATTTCACAAAGAGTTTACAAATACTATATTGACAATGGGGTAAAGTAATGGTAAATTATTAATTAGATTTAGCACTCGAACTATTAGAGTGCTAAAATATAAAAAGGCGAGGTGAAAGGGTTGGAGTTAAGCGAACGGAAACAGAAAATTCTGGCGGCTGTCGTTGATTTATATGTCGCGACCGGCGAACCGGTGGGTTCCAAGGCGCTTTGCGACACCCTTGATTTCACCGTGTCCTCCGCGACGGTGCGCAATGAAATGAGCGACCTTGCGGAAATGGGGCTGCTGGAGCAGCCGCACACCTCCGCGGGAAGAATTCCTTCCCATAAGGGTTACCGCGTCTATATCGACACGCTGATGAAAAAGCATCCGGTTTCCAGGGAAGAGCAGCGCTATATCGACAGCCTGCTGCTGCCGAGCGCGTACGACCCCGAAAAGCTGCTGGACGGTGTTGCGCGGGCGCTGGCGGGAATGACCCGGTTCGCGGCCGTTTCCACCACGCCGAGCGGAAGCTCGGCGGACATCCGCGCCATTCAGTTTGTGCAGACCAGCCGCAGGACCGCGATGGCCATTCTGATGACCTCCGCGGGCACCATGAAAAGCCGCGTTTTCCACTGCGATTTCGATATTACCCCCGAGATCCTGCGCGTGTTTTTCAGGGTGCTGAACGAAAAGCTGGTCGGGCTGCCGGTTTCCACCGTTACGCCGGCGTACATTCAGTCCCTTGCCGCGTCCCTGGGAAACATGACGATGCTGATGAGCGACGCGCTGATGGCGGTGCTGGACGTGGCGCAGGACACCATGCAGACGGAGGTCTGTCTGGACGGGGAAATGAACCTTTTGTTCTGCAGCGAGCTGGGGCAGGCGGGTATCCGCCGCATTATGGATTTCCTCTCCCGGCCGCAGGAGCTTTCCCGCCTTCTGATGCAGCAGACCAACAGCATGAAGGTGCTGATCGGTCAGGAAAGCAAGCGGCCCGAGCTGAGCGAGTCCAGCGTGGTGGTCTCCCGGTACTCGGTCGGCGGCAGGGACGCGGGCGCGATCGCCATTATCGGCCCTACGCGCATGAACTACGGGAAGATCATTTCCAATATTGAATATCTCTCCGGCTCCGTCGGAAGAATGCTGACAGAGCTATTGGATATGGAATAGAAAGGGGTCACTGTTTTGGAAAAAAACCAAAAAGAACAAGTGGATAAAAAGCAGACGAAAGCTTCCGGAACGCCCGAAAAAACCTCTGCGGGCAAGCCGGAGGAAACCTCTAAGGCGGAGAAGGCCCGCGCCGGGGAAACTGCGGCGGCGGAAAATCCGGCCGGACAGGAAAAGCCGAAGGACGGTGCGCAGGCTCAGCTGGAGCAGGCGCAGGAGGAGCTGAAAAAGCAAAAAGAGCTTTTGCTCCGCACAGCCGCGGAATACGACAACTACCGCAAACGCACGGAACGCGAAAAAACAGCGGTATACGCCGACGCGACCGCCGCTGCGGTCACGGAGTTTTTACCCGTGGCGGATAACCTTGAACGGGCGCTGAAGCAGCGGGACTGCACCGTGGAGGACCTTCGCAAGGGGGTTGAAATGGTCGGCACGCAGCTGAAAGGGGCGCTCGCAAAGCTCGGCGTGACCGAGATGGGAGAAGCCGGGGAAGCCTTTGATCCGGATCTTCACAACGCGGTTTCCCACGTGGAGGACGAAAACGCCGGGGAAAACACCATTGTGCAGGTGTTCCAGAAGGGCTACAAAATCGGGGATAAGATCGTGCGCCACGCGATGGTGCAGGTCGCGAACTGATTTGGCTGATTTCAGGTAATTTTCAAAATTTTTCATAGATTGATTTTTCAATTTCAAAACTTATTTTTTGGAGGTAAACAGTATGTCAAAGACAATAGGCATAGACTTAGGCACTACCAATTCCTGCGTTGCGGTGATCGAGGGCGGCGAGCCGGTCGTCATTGCGAACGCGGAAGGCGCCAGAACCACCCCTTCCGTTGTTGCTTTTTCCAAAACGGGCGAGCGTATGGTCGGTCAGGTTGCGAAACGTCAGGCGATTACCAATCCGGACCGCACCGTGTCTTCCATAAAAAGAGAAATGGGTTCCAACTATAAGGTCAATATCGACGGGAAAAGCTTTACTCCTCAGGAAATTTCCGCAATGATCCTTCAGAAGCTGAAGGGCGACGCGGAAGCCTATCTGGGAGAAAAGGTCACCTCCGCGGTGATCACCGTCCCGGCGTATTTCACCGACGCACAGCGCCAGGCGACAAAGGACGCCGGTAAGATCGCCGGACTGGATGTAAAGCGTATCATCAACGAGCCGACGGCTGCCGCGCTTTCCTACGGCATCGACAAGGGCGAGGACCAGAAAATCATGGTTTACGACCTTGGCGGCGGTACATTTGATGTTTCCATTATCGAAATGGGCGACGGCGTACAGGAAGTTCTGGCCACTGCGGGCAACAACCGCCTCGGCGGCGACGACTTCGACAAGCGCGTCATGGACTGGATGACCTCCTCCTTCAAGGCGGAAACCGGCATTGACCTTTCCGGCGACAAGATGGCGATGCAGAGGCTGAAGGAAGCCGCCGAAAAAGCGAAGATCGAGCTTTCCGGCATGACCTCCAGCTCGATCAACCTGCCGTTTATCACGGCGGACGCCTCCGGCCCGAAGCACCTTGATCTGACCCTGACCAGGGCGAAGTTCAACGAGCTGACCGCGGACCTTGTGGAAAAGACCATGGGCCCGGTCCGTCAGGCGCTTTCCGATTCCGGGCTGAAGATCGAGCAGATCAACAAGGTTCTGCTGGTCGGCGGTTCCTCCAGGATCCCCGCCGTGCAGGACGCTGTCAAGGGCTTTACGGGAAAAGACCCGTTCAAGGGCATCAATCCGGACGAGTGCGTCGCCATCGGCGCGGCGATTCAGGCCGGCGTGCTGGGCGGCGAGGTCGAAGGCCTGCTGCTTCTGGACGTTACCCCGCTGTCCCTCGGCGTGGAGACCATGGGCGGCGTCATGACCAAGGTCATCGAGCGCAACACCACCATCCCGACCAAGAAGAGCCAGATCTTCTCCACCGCGGCGGACGGCCAGACCCAGGTTGAGGTCAACGTCCTGCAGGGCGAGCGCGAATTCGCCCGCGACAACAAGCAGCTCGGCCTGTTCAAGCTGGACGGCATTGCCCCGGCGCCGCGCGGAATCCCCCAGATCGAGGTCACCTTTGATATCGACGCCAACGGCATCGTCAACGTATCCGCCAAGGATATGGGCACAGGCAAGGAGCAGAAGATCACGATTTCCTCCAGCTCCAACATGAGCAAGGACGACATCAACAAGGCGGTTCAGGAAGCCGAGAAATTCGCGGCGGAGGATAAGAAGCACCGTGAGGAAGTCGACCAGAAGAACGAAGCGGAGAATATGTGCTACGCGGTTGAAAAGCTTCTTAAGGACAACGGCGACAAGATCGACGAGTCCGACAAATCCGACCTGAACGCAAAGGTCGCTTCCCTGAAAGAGGCCATCTCCGCGGGCAATGTCGACGATATGAAGACAGAGTCGGAAGAACTGCAGAAGGCGATGTACGCGGTGAGCGAAAAGCTCTATAAGAGCGCGGCGCCGCAGCAGCCGGCAGACGGCCAGCCCGTACCGCCCCAGGACGCGGCGAACGGCGGCAACGTCTACGACGCGGAGTACAAGGACGTAAACGACGACGACAAAAAGTAATCTTCGGCTTGCTTTTTACAATGAATAGCGATTCATGAAAGATGAATGACTGTGGTGGCCAGCTCTTCGTTTGGGGAGCTGGCAATCATGGGTTGAGCGGCAATTTCAGCGATGACAGTAAAATGCATTTTGAAGGAACGCCAAGGGACTCTTCCTCCTTCATTTATTCATTTTTCATTATTTTAGGAGTGATTTGGTTTGGCTGATAAAAGGGATTATTATGAAGTTATGGGCGTGCCGAAAAATGCCACGGACGAAGAGATCAAAAAAGCTTACCGCAAGCTTGCGAAGAAGTATCACCCGGATCTGAACCCGGGCGATAAGACAGCCGAGGCAAAATTCAAAGAGGTAAACGAAGCATACGAAGTGCTTTCCGATAAGGATAAAAAAGCGCGCTACGACCAGTTCGGCCACGCGGGCGTCGACCCCAACTTCGGCGGCGGTGCGGGCGGCGGAAGCCCCTTTACCGGCGACATTGATCTGGGCGACATATTCAACAGCTTTTTCGGCGGCGGTTTCGGCGGCGGCCATTCCGCCAACCCGAACGCGCCGCGGCGCGGCAGCGACACCGAAGCGACGGTGAACATAAGCTTTGAGGAAGCGGCAAAGGGCTGCCGCAAAAATATATCCTACCAGAAGATAGACACCTGCGGCGACTGCGGCGGCAGCGGCGCGAAAAAAGGAACCTCCGCGAAAACCTGCCCGAACTGCGGCGGGACGGGACAGGTGCGCATCAGCCAGCGCACGCCGTTCGGCGTGGTACAGACCAGTAGGAGCTGCGACCGCTGCGGCGGAACCGGAAAGGTGATCGACAGTCCCTGCGGGACCTGCGGCGGGACCGGGCGTGTCCGCCGGCAGAAAACGATCGAGGTCAACATCCCCGCCGGGATCGACAACGAGCAGATCCTCAGCGTAAGCGGACAGGGAAACGCCGGAACCAACGGCGGCCCGGGCGGCGACCTGCGCGTGTATGTCAATGTGCGGCCCCATCCCATTTTTGAGCGCCGCGGCAACGACATCTGGTGCGAGGTGCCGATTACCTATACCCAGGCGGCGCTCGGCGCGGAGGTCGTCGTGCCGACCATCGACGGCCGCGTCAGCTACCATGTGCGCGAGGGCACGCAGCCCGGCGACGTATTTAAGCTGAAGGGCAAGGGCATCCCCCGGATCGGCGGGCACGGGCGCGGCGACCAGTTCGTGCGCATGACGATCGAGGTGCCGAAAAACCTGACCCAGAAGCAAAAGGAAATTTTACAGGAATTCGACAATGTCGCCGAGGAAAAGAACTATCAGAAACGCAAGAATTTTATCGATAAGATCAAGGATATGTTTGGCGAATAAATCATCAGGGGCCTGCCAGGCGGTGGGCCCTTTTTGTCGGCCTGCTTATTGCCTAACCCGGCGCGACGGAGGGAGTCGATCACACATGCTGTCTGAGAGCATCGCCGTAGGCGCTTCCCGACCGGCAGGTCCGCTTCCCGACCGCGGTCCCTCACCGGGAGGTCAAAACTTTCGGACTCTGTATTGAACGGCGGATTTCCCGCATAGAATGGAAACAGGCAAAGGGAAACCGGGCCGCGGCGAGACACGCCGCGGCGGTCAGATGAGGAGGGCGGTCATATGGAGTATTTCGGTTTGTTTTTTCTGGCGGTCATCGTGGAAGGGGTCATTACCTATATCAACCAGTTTTTTGTCAAAGGGGTCCTGAAATGGGAAATGGTTTTTTCCATCCTGCTGGGCATATTCGTTTCCGTCGCCTACGGGGTCGACATGCTGGCCATGGTGGGGCTGAAAACCTCGGTCCCGCTTGTCGGCAGCATCCTGACGGGAATTCTCGTCAGCCGGGGAAGCAATTACGTGTTCGACCTGATCAAAACCCTCACTTCCGGACGCGGTGGAATGAAGACATCCAAATAGAAAACAGCATGGAGCTCAGCCGGACTCCATGCTGTTTTCTATTTTGAGCGGGGCTGGATTATTCATCCCTACCGCAGCATTTCTTATATTTTTTGCCGCTGCCGCACGGGCACGGGTCGTTGCGGCCCGGCTTCTTGCCTTTGCGTATGGTGCGGTTCGTGTCGCTGCCGTCGCCGCCGCTGCTCATGGTCGGCGTGGCGACCTGCTCGCGCTTCGGTTCTTCCGCGGAACGGAGCTGGACGGTGAGCATCATGCGCGCGGTGTTTTCGCGGATGGTCGCGATCATCGCGTCGAACATGTCGAAGCCTTCCAGACGGTACTCGACCACCGGGTCGTGCTGGCCGTAAGCGCGCAGGCGGATGCCCTTCTGCAGCTCTTCCATGGCGTCGATATGGTCCATCCACTCGGAATCGACGTTTTTCAGAAGGATGACGCGCTCGAGCTCGCGGGTGATTTCCTCGCCGAACTGCCGCTCGCGTTTTTCGTAAAGTGCTTTCGCCTTTTCGAACAGCTCGTTCCGGACATATTCGGGTTCCAGCTTTTCGATCTCTTCCTTGGTGTACACCAGATCCGCCGGGGTGAGCAGCCAGCCCATGTAGTGGTCGCGCAGGCCCTGGAAATTCCAGTCGTCGTGCAGCGCGTTCTCGGGCATGTACTGGTGGACCTGGGATTCGATGGCCTGCTCGATCATCTTGATGATCTGGTCCTTGATATTTTCTCCGTTCAGCACCTGGTCGCGCTGGCCGTAGATGATTTCACGCTGGCGGCTCATAACGTCGTCGAACTGGAGGACGTTTTTGCGGATGCCGAAGTTGCGGCCTTCGATCTTGCGCTGGGCGCCCTCAATGGTGTTGCTGAGCATTTTGTTTTCGATCGGGGTGCTCTCGTCCACGTTCAGGCGTTCCATCAGGTTATTGATGCGCTCTCCGCCGAACAGACGCATGAGATCGTCTTCCAGCGAAATGTAGAAACGGCTCATACCGGGGTCGCCCTGACGGCCGGAACGTCCGCGCAGCTGGTTGTCGATACGGCGGGATTCGTGGCGCTCCGTGCCGATGATGTAAAGGCCGCCGGCGGTTTTGACCTCTTCCGCTTCCTGTTTGATCTGAGCCTTGTATTTTTCATTCAGCTCCGCAAAGGTTTTGCGGGCGTTTAAAACTTCCCCATCCGCTGTCTCGGAGTAGGCGGTGGATTCGCTGATGAGCTCTTCCGAAAACTGCAGGCGGCGCATTTCGGACTTCGCCATATATTCGCTGTTGCCGCCCAGCACAATGTCGGTGCCGCGTCCGGCCATGTTGGTGGCGATGGTGACGGCGCCCCTGTGGCCGGCCTGCGCGACGATTTCCGCTTCCTTGTCGTGGTATTTCGCGTTCAGCACTTCGTGCCTGACGCCGCGGCGGCGCAGCAGCGCGCTGAGCTCTTCCGACTTCTCAATGGAAATGGTGCCGACCAGAACCGGCTGCCCGTTCTCATGATGCTCGATGATATCCTCGATGACCGCGTTGAACTTCGCTTTTTCCGTCTTATAGACAACATCCGGGAAGTCCTTGCGGACCATCGGCTTGTTGGTCGGGACCTCGACGACGTCCAGCTTGTAGATTTCACGGAATTCTTCCTCTTCCGTCATGGCGGTTCCGGTCATACCGGAAAGCTTGTCGTATAGCCGGAAGAAATTCTGGAAGGTGATCGTGGCGAGCGTCTTGCTTTCGTGCGCGACCTTTACGCCCTCCTTGGCCTCGATCGCCTGATGCAGGCCCTCGTTGTAGCGGCGGCCGTACATCAGACGGCCGGTGAACTCGTCGACGATGATGACTTCGCCGTCCTTGACGACGTAGTCGATATCCTTCTGCATGACGCCGCGCGCCTTGATCGCCTGATTGATGTGGTGCTGGATCGTAATGTTGTCGGCATCGGTCAGGTTGTCAAGCTTGAAATAGGCTTCGCCCTTTTTCACGCCGGACTGCGTCAGCGTGGCGGTCTTTGCTTTTTCATCCACAATGTAATCGGCGCCCTTGTACAGCTCGTCGTTGTCCTCTTTGTCGTTCAGCTCCGCGACCTTCACCATTTTCAGGGTCTGCGCGAAGTGGTCCGCCACATTGTAAAGCTCCGTGGATTTGTCGCCCTGGCCGGAAATGATCAGCGGGGTGCGCGCCTCGTCGATGAGGATGGAGTCCACTTCGTCGACGATGGCGAAGTTGTGGCCGCGCTGCACTTTGTTTTCCTTGTAAATGACCATGTTGTCGCGCAGGTAGTCGAAGCCGTACTCATTGTTCGTGCCGTAGGTGATGTCGGCGTTATACGCCTTCTTGCGCTCGTCGTTTTCCAGATCGTGTACGATCAGGCCGACGCTCAGGCCCAGAAAGCGGTAGATCTTGCCCATCCATTCGGAGTCGCGGCGGGCAAGGTAGTCATTGACGGTTACGACATGAACGCCCTTTCCGGAAAGGGCGTTCAAGTAGGCCGGAAGGGTGGCGACCAAGGTTTTTCCTTCGCCGGTCTTCATTTCGCTGATGCGGCCCTGGTGGAGCACGATCCCGCCGATGATCTGTACCGGGAAGTGGCGCATCCCCAGAACGCGGTCCGAAGCCTCGCGGCAGACCGCGAAAGCGTCCGGCAGGATGCCGTCGAGCGTTTCCCCGTTCGACAGGCGCTCCTTCAGCGCGGGGGTCTGGGCAATCAGCTCTTCGTTGGACATCCCTTTATACTTGTCCTCCAGTGCCAGAACGGCATCACAGATTGGCTGAATGCGCTTCAGCTCGCGTTTGCTGTAATTGCCGAAAAAGGCAGTCAGAATATTACTCATAAAGTCACCTCTGAAATATCATAAAAATCAATTTATGGATTTTGCATATAAAATCAGTATAGCATACGGTCCGATAAAAATAAAGAAGAATTCATGAACATTGACCCGGCCGGTACCCTGCCCGCCGTCCGCGCCGAACCGGTCCGTAACCCGCCGCCCCGGTTTGTCTCTATCGCAGCATTTTTCGACGGCTCATACAAGAATCCGACTTTTATTTTTTTATGGGATTTTATGGCAGGATTTCAAGCCCCGGATTCCCTGCTTTTTATTTGTTAAATTATTAATTATCGGGCATGTTTCTATTGATAAAAGGCGAAAAATAAACTATAATAAAACAGTATGTTTGGTTGTATGGTAATAATAAAACCAACACTGAAACCGAAAGGAGTACCGATATGAATTATTCCCCAGAAGTGGAAAAAATGTGTACTGTAACAAAGGGACCAAAACACGGCCCCGCACCGATTCCTGAAGAAGGAAAATGGGTCAAGGCATATGAAATCAAGGATATATCCGGTTTGAGCCACGGCATTGGCTGGTGCGCTCCGCAGCAGGGCGCCTGCAAGCTGACTCTGAATGTGAAGGAAGGTATTGTACAGGAGGCTCTGGTGGAAACCATCGGCTGCTCCGGCATGACCCACTCCGCGGCGATGGCCGCCGAAATCCTGCCGGGCAAAACCATGCTCGAGTGCCTGAACACGGACCTTGTCTGCGACGCGATCAACGTCGCCATGAGGGAAATCTTCAAGCAGCTCGCCTACGGCCGCAGCCAGACGGCGTTTTCCGAGGGCGGGCTTCCGATCGGCGCGGGTCTGGAGGACCTTGGCAAGGGGCTCCGCTCCCAGGTCGGCACCATGTACAGCACCGGCGCGAAGGGCGTCCGCTACATGGAAATGGCGGAGGGTTATGTTTTGAAAACCGCGCTGGATGAGAACAACGAGGTAATCGGTTATCAGTTTGTCAAGCTCGGCAAGATGATGGAGGACATCCGTCACGGCGTGAGCCCCGAAGAGGCTTATAAAAAGAATATCGGTCAGTACGGCCGCTTTGACAACGCGGCAAAGTATATTGACCCGCGTGAAGAATAATAAAGACCATAAAGGAGGACAAACTATATGGCTAACGATGTCATGTTTGAAGGAAAAGAAAGAAGAATGGCCAAAATAGAGAAGTGTCTTGCCGAGTATGGCCTTGCCAGCCTCGAAGACGCTCGCGACCTTTGCCTTTCCAAAGGAATCGATGTAGATAAAATTGTCAAGGGCGTACAGCCCATCGCGTTTGAGAACGCAAGCTGGGCCTATACCCTCGGCTGCGCGATCGGCCTCAAGACCGGCGTAAAGTCCGCCGCAGAGGCCGCGGAAAAGATCGGGGCAGGCCTCGAAGCGTTCTGCGTTCCCGGTTCCGTCGCCGAGCAGAGAAAAGTCGGCCTGGGCCACGGCAACCTGGGCGCCATGCTCCTGCGTGACGAGACGAAGTGCTTTGCTTTCCTCGCGGGCCACGAATCCTTTGCCGCCGCCGAAGGCGCCATCGGTATTGCCCGCACCGCGAACCGCGCCCGCAAGGAGCCGCTCCGGATCATCCTGAACGGCCTCGGCAAGGACGCCGCGTATATCATTTCAAGAGTCAACGGCTTTACCTATGTAAAGACCGATTTCGACTTCTTCAACGACGAGCTGAAGGTTGTTGAGACAAGAGCTTTCTCCGACGGTGAGCGCGCGGCGGTCAAGTGCTACGGCGCGAACGACGTCCGCGAGGGCGTTGCGATCATGCAGGCGGAGGGCGTCGACGTTTCCATCACCGGCAACTCCACCAACCCGACCCGCTTCCAGCATCTGGTCGCCGGCACCTACAAGAAGTGGGCGCAGGAAAACGGCAGGAAGTATTTCTCCGTCGCCAGCGGCGGCGGCACCGGCCGCACCCTGCATCCGGACAACATGGGCGCCGGCCCCGCTTCCTACGGACTGACGGATTCCATGGGACGCATGCACGGCGACGCTCAGTTTGCCGGCTCCTCTTCCGTTCCCGCGCACGTGGAAATGATGGGCCTGATCGGCATGGGCAACAACCCGATGGTCGGCGCTACGGTGGCCTGTGCGGTCGCGGTTTTCGAGGCGCAGAAATAAGCTTTTGGAAGAAGCAACCGTTACAGGTCTGTGACAATCCGAAGCAAATGATAACAATGATTACAAGGGCATGACAGTTTTGTCATACCCTTGTTTTGTACTTCCCAAAAAACAGGTTTTGGGGTATAATAAAACCTGTTCGAACGTTCCAGAATAAGCACGGCAGTGAGCGCAACAAATCAAGAGGGAGTATCGAATTACGGCTTTTTTAATGGGGAATCAGAAAAACCGTTTGAAATATCGTCACTTTATTTTGCAAATGGCTGTCAGTAAACGCGGGGAGCGGTTATATGCAGGTTACAAGGTACAAACAATACAAGAGAAGGCGCTTTTTCCGGAGATTGGTCATTTGCATCCTTCTGGCCGGGGTCCTGTATCTGATCGGGCTGGGCGCTTTTGCCGCCTTCCGGGGAATCGGCCAGATGGCCCACGGCGCCTCGCGGACGCAGAGCTCCGTTTCGGAGACGGTGAGCAGCGCGCCGCCGGCCAGCAGCAGCCCGTCAAAGGCGGAGTCGGCGTCGGCCAGCCATCCGCCCGAGGTGATTTCGTCGCCCGCCGTACCGCTCAGCAGCACCCCGCGGGACGCCGTCGCTCCGACGGGATATTTTGACGACGCGCTGCTGATCGGGGACAGCCGTACGGAGGCGCTGCGAAATTACGACGGGCTGGACAACGCGACCTATTACGCCGTGAAAGGGCTGATGGTCAGCACGATCTTCACGAAGCCGTCCATTGAAATCCACGGTAAAAAATTGCCGGTGATGCAGGCGCTTAAAGAAGAGAAATACGGGAAAATCTATATTATGCTGGGCGTAAACGAGCTTGGCTGGAGCAGCTTCAACACCTTTATTCAGGACTACCAGAAGGTCATTGACGGAATCAAAACCAGCCAGCCGGGCGCTGTGATTTACGTGCAGTCCATCCTTCCGGTAACGGCGAAAAAATCCGAAACGGATAAGGTGTACAACAACCAGAAAATCGAAGCCTACAATCAAGCGATCGAGGAGATGGCCGCGAAAAGCAGGGTGCGCTATCTCGCGGTCAATACGGCGGTTTCCGATTCGGAGGGAAACCTGCCCGAAGACGCTTCGGTCGACGGAGTGCATTTGAATGGGGAATACTGTAAAAAATGGTGCGAGTATTTGCGGACGCACACGAATGGGGAAAGGGATTAGGAAGAAAATGAAGAGAGCGATCATGGTGATTCTGGCGGGCGCGCTGCTGTTTGCGGCGGGCTGTGCCGCGGGCGCCCCGAAGTCGGTGGACACCGGGGAGGCTGCGGAAAAACTGATATCCTCGATCCGGTTTGCGGATCAAATGTCGAAGCTCGACGGCAAAACGGCGCTCAAGCTGTACGGGCTTGACGAAAGCACCGTTTCCAGATCGGACGTTTATGAAAGCACCGGGGCCACGGCGGAGGAAGTGGCGGTTTTTGAAGCGAAGGACGAAGCTTCCGCCGGGAAGGTGGAAGAGGCCGCGCAGAACAGAATAGAAGACCAGCGGGCCGGTTTCACGGATTATCAGCCGCAGGAAATGGCGAAGCTGAAATCGCCCGTTCTGGTGAAAAGCGGAAAATATGTCGTCCTGTGCGTGTCCGACGACAACGCCGGAGCGCAGAAAATCATCGACGGCTTTCTGGAATAGCCGGTTCGCGGAAAGCGGCGCGCGCCGAAACATCTCTTCGCTTAGAATTTCAACTTTTGTATATTTTCTGGGCATGAAATGACCTCCTGTCGTAGTTTCCATTCTACAACAGGAGGTCTCTTTTTTCACTGCCCGTTTTTTCGGGTCTTTTTTTATTTGCTCATCGGGGGTTTCCCTTCAAGGGGAAACCATTTCGGCATCCGGTCGCCGAAAAATTTGATCAGCGGCCCCATGCAGAACGCGGTGATGACGGTGCCGATCCCCGCCACGCCGCCAAAAAAAGCGCCGAGGAGGACGGCCGTAACGTCGTAACCGATGCGGCACCAGCGGTACTGCGCGTGAAGGAAGCGGGCGAGAATGAAGCCGATGCTGTCGTAGGGTGAAACGCCCAGATCGGGATACATGTAAAGCGCGGCGGTAAAAGCGAGAATGCCGATGCCCAGAAGCATGCAGGCGATCCTGAGGTAGAGCGGCGGCTCCGGCGGCAGGAAAAAGGTGTAGAGCCAGCTGAAAAAATCCACCAGAAAGCCGATGGCGACCATATTGACGATCGTGCCGAAGCCGATCTTGTCGCGGGCGAAGAAAAAGGTGAAAACCAGCACGATGCTGTTCATGATCAGCTGCCATACGCCGAAGCTCATGCCGAGCAGATGCGCCAGCCCGGTGTTCATACAGGTGCAGGGGTCCGTTCCCAGGCGGGCATATACGGAAAGGGACACGGCAAAGCCCATGATCAGGGTGCCGACGCACACCATCGCCATGCGCTTGCAAAGGTCTTTGTTCATATGTTCGCTCTCACAATCCGTGTCAAAATCAAGGCTTGCGAAGCCTGGGCACAATCAGGATTGCTGCCGCCCAGAACAGCTCGTAAATCATCAGCGCGGTGACGGTCAGCTGGCCAAGCCCCGAGTAGCAGGTCAAAAACGCGACCAGCAGAAAGCCGAGAATCACCGCGACGTTCTGCAGGGCAAGCGCGATGGAGATGTTGCTGCGCTGGCGGACGCACGCCGTCAGCAGACGCATCATGGCGGTCGGCCTGCCCTTTGTGGCCATGACCGCTTCGGAGCGTTCCTGCGGGGAAGCCGTCATTTCGGTATAGAGGCTCCCCAGCCGCTCCGGCAGTACGCGCACGGAGTGTTCGTCCAGCCCGAAGCATTCCGCGAGCAGAGCCGGGGTGATGTTCGGGTCGCAGGTGCGCACGATCAGGCTGATGCCGTTGTCCTCCATGCGCCTTAGCTCCATTGCGCGGCGGCGGTCGGAATTGTAGGAGACAACGAACATGGCGACCAGCTCCCCGCCGGAGGCCAGATAAACGATCCTCTTTCCGGTGCGGATGTATTTTTCCTCATAGTCGCGCGAGGGCGGCTCAATACCGTGGGCTTCCATCAGTTTTCGGCTGCCCACCAGAATCCTTCGCCCGGAAACCCACCCGGTAACGCCCTTGTCGTCCTCATAGACCGTATTGTCGATTTTCGGCAGCATGTCGCGGCGGCTCTTGATGATCTGGTCGAACAGGTCGCTTAACGGCCCGCCCACCGCGCACATCAGGGCGGTGGCGTCCACAATGGCGTCGTCGATGCGCTGCCCGCCGAAGGTCTTGATCGCGTTCAGCACGACGGTGCCCTTGGGGAACAGCTCTTTCGCGTCCACCAGCACGGCGTTGACCCCGCTGAACCGGTCGATCGCCGGATAGCCGACGATCATCGCGCCGCAGCGGGCGGCGATGCGGCTGACCCGGTTGACCGGAAGGTTGACGCTGAGCATATTGACAAAGGGGACGCAGACGCACGCGGCGGCCGCGAAGGCGGTCAGCGCGCTGAAAATATCCTTAAATAACAGGAGCGTAACGATGCACAGTATGAGAGAAGATACGAATCCGATGGGAGCGGCTATCTGCGAGGACTGCTCGCTTGGGTCCGGCTCATAGGAAAGGCTTAAAAACTGTTTTAAAAAATTCGTCTTTGTCTGATAGGCGACGACCGGCGCGTCCATCACGCAGCCGCTCGTCATCTGCAGCGCGATGTTGTGGTCGTCAAAAAGCTGCACGGCCTGTTTCTGGTCGGGCGCGGCGACAAAATGGAAATTGCGGTCGATCCTCCTGGCAAAGCTGAGCTTCCCCGCGGCGTTTAAAAACAGGGCCATGACCACAAGGATGGAGTACAGATGCAGATTTCCCGCCTGCAGGCTCTGCACGGAAAACAGCAGGGAAATATTCTGGACGAGCGCGGCGATATCCGCAACGGCGACGCCGCTGTCCGCGTTTGCCTGGAACGTGACCAGCCCCTTTAATCCGTTCAGGATGGGCGTAATGCTGAAAGCGGTGGCGGTCAGCAGGAATACAAGGTTCAGAATTATGTACGGCTGCGCTCCCGTCCAGTCCCGGACCATTTCCGGCAGCAGGGAGGAATGATCCCGCAGGATACCGAAGATCAGGAGAATCGCAAAGCTGATGCCCGCAACGGCCAGCCGGAGATACAGCGTCCGGATATTGGCGCTGAGGTCGTGGAAGATGGAGGGGGCGTCCGACGGACTCTGGTAGTCGTCCAGCTCCTCCGGTTCGCCGGGCAGGTTGTCAGTGGAGTCGTTTTCCTCCTCTTCATTTCCAAACACGCTGAAGCTCTTCTTTTTCGCCGGCTTGGTTCCGTCCGGTTCCTCGGGCCGCAAAGAGCTTTCGGGCGCCTCCCCTTCTTCGGGATCCACAGCAAGGGAGGGAACGGGCTCGGGGAAGGGGATGGGCTGCGGAGCTTCCTCGGAAAAATCTTCCGTCCGCTCCGCGCCTTCCTCCGGAACGCCCGCGCCGCCGGACGGTTCGACGGGAATCCGGATCGGCGGCGGAGGCTGCTTCGGCTTGGCGGGCGGATAGCCCGCCGCCGCTTCAGACAAAACTTCCTCATAATTATTCAGCTGGATAAAATGAACGGGCTTTCTGAAATCCGCCCGGTAGCCGCGGACGTTTTCCGCCGACCGCGGCACCGGCTTGTCCGGTTCCCTGACGGGGGGCGGGAGCGGAACCTCTTCCTTTACCGCCGGCGCCGCCACGGGCTCCTTGACCGGCTCTTCCGGAAGCCGGCAGCGGATGGAAGGAACGGCGTCGGGCCGGAACGGCGTCTGCGGGGTCATCGGCGGGGCCGACGGCTGGAACACCGGTTCCGGGTGAGGCTCGCGTATTTCCGGCTGCGGCGCGGGGCCGGGCGCTATCTCCGGCTTTGGCTGGGGAGCCGGGCCGGGGGCGGGCTGCGGCGCGGGAGGAATCACGGTCGGAGCATACGGCTCCTGGGGCTCCTCCGGCTCCGGCGGCGGTTCTTTCGCCTTCGGACCTTCGCCGGACGGCTGGTCCTCGTACAGGGAAAAAATATCGTCCTCATCCAGGCCGACCTGGCTCATGATTTTTTTCACACGCTTTTTGCGTTCGCTGTGAAGGCGCTCGAACCGTTTGGCAACCTCGTCGTCCACCACGTCGTCGCCGGTTTCGCTGAAGAGATAGGAAAAGACCGGATCTCCCTCTTTCTTTTCCGGACGGGGCACGGGGGTCTCTATTTTTCCGTATTCTTCGCGGTAATCCTCCAGCGACCGCAGCTGGAGGCCGTAGTAAATGTCCCGGTCCTCCTCCGGCTCCGGAAAGTCCCGTTTGCGGCGTTTGAAAAGTCCCCTGCCGCGGCCCTTGGTTCTTTCCGGTTCCGGCGCGGCGGGGTGCTCCGGCAGAGAGGACACTTTTGCGTCCAGAGCGATTTTTGCCTGCCGGGCAATTTCCTCCGGCGTGGCAACCGCCTTTTTTCGTCCCGGAACAGCCTTTGCCTTTTGTTCGGTGGGCGCAGGCTCCTGTTTTCCTGTTTCCAAAGTGCGCGCTTCCGCTAAAATCTCGTCTAACGAAAATTTGTCGCGCGGAGCTTTTTGTTTGTCGCCCATATTGATCGCTCCTGTATTATTTTGTCTTAATCCCACTGCGCTGGCGTGCAATTTCATAACAGATGATGCCGCAGGCGACCGAAGCATTAAGCGAATTTATTTTACCCTTCATCGGCAAAGATATGACAAAATCACATTTTTCTTTTACCAACCGACCGACGCCCGCGCCCTCGGAGCCGATCACAACGGCGGCCGGGCCGGAATAATCCACGCCGCACCAGGGCTCTCCGTCCATATCGGCGGCGTAAATCCAGACGCCGCGCTTTTTCAGCTCGTCGATGGCGGCGGTGATGTTCGTCACCCTCGCCACCGGAACGTATTCCACCGCGCCCGCGCTGGCCTTTCCGACCGCGTAGGTCAGACCCGCCGCACGCCGCTTGGGAATGATGACGCCGTGCGCGCCGGCGCATTCCGCCACCCGCAGGACCGCGCCCAGATTGTGCGGGTCCTCCAGCTCGTCCGCCACAATGATGAACGGGGGCTCGTTCCGCTCTTCGGCGAGCCGGAAAATATCGTCGACGGTCGCGTATTCCCTGACCGCCGCCACGGCGACCACGCCCTGATGATTGGCGTTGCCGCACAGGAAATCCAGCTTTTTGCCGTCCGCTTCCTTAATGGCGATCCCTTTCTCCTTTGCCTTGGCGATCAGCGCGCTCAGGCTGCCGGTGTGCGCCCCGCGGACGACGTAAAGGCTGTCGATGCTGCGCCCGCTGCGCATGGCTTCGCTCACGGCGTTCCTTCCCGCGATAATGTCGTCGCCGCGCTGCTTTTTCTCTTCATTCATCTATTTTTACTCCCTGTTTTCATAAATATGGCACAATCTTCCAAAATTCGCCCGGAGTTCCGGGAAAGGGCGGATTTTCCCCGCCTGCTTTGAATTTCAAATTAACTATACATTTTCTATTTTAGCAGATATAGACATGCCCGTCAATGCGCGGAACTTCAAAACTTTTCCGGTTTGCTCATACTTTTCTCCGCCCGTGAATAGGTAAGATTCAGGAGGTACGGCAATCATGATCGTCACAAGACATAGTATTCCGCGAATTTTTATAAAAAAACGGGTTTGGGCAGCTGCCGGCATCCTGCTGCTGGCGCTTCTTCTGATCGTTTCCGTTGTAAAAAGCTGCGCCGGGCAGAAGGGAAGGCTGAGGGAATACGCGCTGGAAACGGTGTCGGAGGATTTCAGGCCCCTGGTTTCACAGGTGCTTCTGCGTACCCCGCAGGGGGAACAGATCAACACGAAGCTGCTGTACGCCGTCTACATCACCCTGTTCGACAACAGCCGGTACCCGGACAAAAGCGACGTGAGGGAACGCCTTGTAAAATGCTTCTATAGAGAGGAAAAGGATACGCCCGTGCCCCTTGAGGATACGGACGGGATTTTTGAGGGGATCGAGCTGGAATTCGGCCTTTCGGTCGACAGCGCGCAGAGAAAGTCCATTGCCGGCATGAGCGCGGAGCTGACGCCCGGGTACGTCGATTCCGTTTCCCTGCTGCAAAAAAACCTGAAAAGCGGGGACGGGCGGAAAAACAATATCGGCCTTGCCAATTTCGCCTGGAACGCGCTGGCCTGCAAGAGCGGCTACGTTTACGGGGCGGTCGGCCAGACGATCCGGATGCCTTTTCTGCAAAAACAGCAGCGGCGGTTCGACGGGGTGGACCGGGCGGACCTGAGCGGGGAGCAGGTCAACGCCATCTACCTGAATTTCGGGGGGAGGCCGGGCTTCGACTGCAGCGGGCTGATCAAGGCGTACTGCTGGCTGGACGAGTCGACGGGGGAAATCTCCGCAAAGCGGCCGGGCGCTCTGCCGGACTGTACGGCGGACGGCCTTTTCGAATCGGCCGAAGTCAGGGGCGATATTTCCGCGATGCCGGACACCCCGGGGCTGGCGGTCCACAGGAGCGGCCACATCGGCGTTTATGTCGGCGGGGGCGAGGTGATCGAGGCCAGGGGGAACCGGTACGGCGTTGTAAAGACCGAGCTCGCGGGGCGCGGCTGGGAGCATTATCTGCAGGTGCCCACCCTTACCTATGTCAGGGACGGAACCTACAGGATACAGGACCGCAAGGTCGTTCTGTGCGGCGGCAAAATTGCGGATACGGAGGAATAGAGCAAGAGACCGGCTCCAATGCGGAAGCATTGGAGCCGGTCTCTCCAGATGGAAGGAATTGTGCGTGAGATGGAGATATCATCATGAAAACTTGTAATCTTATAAATTTGCCTTAAAAAAGGCCTGAATATCCCTGACTGTCTGCTCCTCGTCGGAGCCTTCCACCGTAACCGTAACCTCTTCGCCCTTTTTGGCCGCAAGGCTCATAACGGAAAACAGTTTTTTTGCGTTTCCCTTTTTCCCGCTTTTGCCGATGGTGACTTCCGAGGCGTGCTTCTGTGCTTCCAGAACCAAAAGGCCGGCGGGTCGGGCATGGATTCCTTCTTTATCCTGAATGACATAGCGGAACTCTTTCATCTTTTTTCACCCCTTTATTGTTTTAAGCAGAACGGAAACTTCTTTTCCGGTCGCGAGGTTTTCGGAAAACGCGCTGGCGCTGCCGGCGGCGATCCCGGTATGGAAGGCTTCGAGAAGGCTCCTGTTTGCCAGGTATCCCGCCAGGAAGCCGGCCACCATGGAATCCCCCGCGCCGACGGTGTTGACAACCCTGCCCCGCGGGGCCGCGCTCTGGTAAACGCCGCCTGTCTCACTGACAAGGATCGCGCCGTCGCCGCCCAGCGACACAAGGATGTTGCACGCGCCCAGCGCCTGAAGGTCCCTGCAGGCCAGGATGATTTCTTTTTCGCCTTTCAGCGCCCGTCCGCTCAGCTCTTCGAGTTCCTCCCGGTTGGGCTTGATCAGAAACGGCCGGAATTTCAGGACATTCAGGAGAAGCTGTCCGGTGGCGTCCACCACAATGCGGATCTTTTTTTCCTGCAGCCGATCCATGATGGTCTCATAGGTGTCGGCCGGCAGGGAGGAGGGAATGCTTCCCGCGAGAACGAGGATATCTCCGTCGGAAAGGGAGCCGAGCTGCAAAAACAGCTCGCCGACTTTTTCCGGGGGGATGGGCGGGCCGCCGCCGTTTACCGCCGTTTCGCGTTTGGAGCGGATTTTCAGGTTGATACGGGACAGTCCGCCGTCCAGCCGGATGAAATCGGTGCTGCAGCCGAAGGACCGCACGCCCCGTTCGATTTCATCCCCGGTAAATCCGGCAATGAAGCCGAGCGCCGTACTGTCGATCCCAAGGTTTTTCAGCACAATCGAGACGTTGATCCCCTTTCCGCCGCTCAGAATCTTTTCACCGCTGCTCCGGTTGATTTCGCCCTCGCGAAAATCCGGGACATCCGTGATGTAATCGAGCGCGGGATTAAATGTTACGGTATAAATCAATGGTGTGTACCCCCGCAGTCTCAGGCAGACGATAAAACCGCGCAGCCGCAAAATTGTTTTACATTTTGCTTCCTGCGTTGGCTGCGCTTGCACGATTTCCCGACGCCTGACATTTTAAGTTCTGTGGATCAGTTTTCAGCCGTTCAGCCCGTAATGCGCAAACAGAATCTGTTCCGCTTCGCTGTTCCACAGGCCGCTGTGCTTTTCGCAGCTGTCCGCCAGCTTTTTGAACAGCTCATCCTTTTCGCCCAGGGCGCGGAAATCGTCGATGGCTGTCAGCGGCAGGTTGATATGGGTATAAATCAGCTTTTTGCCGCCGGGGATGGAGGGCAGGTTTTCGGTTGCGTCGGCGACGCAGTCCAGCCCGCCCACATGGGTGACCATCACCGAGGGGTTGACGGTTCCGGCGGCGGACAGGTCGAGCGCTTCCACAAGGTCGTCGGTGTTGCCGCCGGTGGAGCCCATGATGTGGGTGCTGATGTAATGCGTGTTATACATATTGATATTGGCGGAAAACTTGTTGTCCGTCGGGCCGGCGAAGAAATTGAGGCAGCCGTCAAAGGCAAGCAGGCTGTCCGCCTGTTCTACCAGGGGACGGATGGGCGCCATGACGAGGATGTCGTCGTAGCCCTTGCCGCCGGTCAGCGCTTTCAGGCCCTCGAACTGGTCCTTCAGCTGGTTCGGATTGACGTATTTCAGCGTTACGCCCTGCGCGGCGGCCTTGGAAACCGGGACCACCTTTTCCGCGCGCGCGATGCGGTCCTCGCTGACGTCGGTCACAACGACCAGGCGGGGCTTTTTCTCAAGGCAGATGGCGTATTCCACCGCGCCCAGGCCCATGGGTCCCGCGCCGCCCATGATCAGGAGCGCGCCGTTTTCCCTGACGCCGGAGGCGTGGTCGTAATTATGTTTATTGGTGTGGTAGTTGGAGTGGAAGCCGCCGATGATACAGGACATCGGCTCGCCGAGCGAGGCCTCAAAGTAGCTGGGGCCGCTGTAGTGCAGCAGGCAGCCCAGCTCCATCACCTCGTGCGGGATGATGCAGTAGGTGCAGTCCCCGCCGAAAAATTCGTAGGAATAGCCCGGGGAGTTGAGGCTCCCCTTGTAGTTCAGGGCGGGCTGCTGGGCGAATTTTTCGCCCGGGGTGAATTCCTGCTGCCACTTTGCCCCGACCTTTACAATGTCGCCGGCAAATTCATGCCCGACGATCACGGGATTCGTGTCGATATTCTGAGGGGCGCGCTTATGCTTTTTCCCCTGCTTTACCAGCTTATAGGTGGACATGCAGATACTGTCGCTGACAACCTTGACCAGGATTTCGTCGTCCTTTATTTCCGGCAGCTCGAATTCCTCAAGCCGCAAATCGTCTGCTCCATACATTCTGACTGCTTTCGTCTTCATAGTAATTCCTTTCTCCGGCCCGTGCGGCCGGGGGCCAAAATTCAATCGCCGCTGAATAAACGGTAGATCTGATCGGCGTCCCCGCCTTTTACAAGGGCCTCCACCTTCTCCGGCGTATCCAGCTTCTCAACAATATTCCTTAAAATTTCCAGATGCTCGTCTCCGACCGCGGCGATGCCCACCACAAGGTAGACGGTTTCGCCGTCCCAGGGAATCCCTTCCGGATACACCATGACCACCAGCCCGGAGGATGCGATTTCCTTCTTCACTTCGCTTTCCCCGTGGGGGATGGCGATGCTGTTGCCGATGCAGGTGGAGAGCTTTTTCTCTCTTGAGAGCATGCCGTCGACGTAGGGCTTTGCAACATAGCCGCTTTCGACCAGCCGCTCTCCCGCGCGCCGGATGGCTTCCTCTTTGTTTTCGGCGCCGCAGTTCAGGATAATGTTCCGCTTCATCAGAAGCTCCGGCTTTTTTGTGCTTTTCTTAAAAAACATAATGTATGTACCACCTTCTTTGAATGGACCGGTTTCACAGGTAGAGCTCTTTGATCTTCTGCGCAAAGTAGCCCTCCAGGATCTCCTGTATTTTTGCGTAGGAAACGTCCCGGTCCCCGGATTTGAGCGCGTTCAGAAAATTTTCGTCTTCAATCAGCGCGCTGCTGAGCTTCCCCATCATCTGGCTGTTTTCCTTCCCGTCGGAGCCCGTGGGGATGAGCATGACGACCGCCAGTACGGCGCCCTTTAAATATTCGCTGCAGAAGGGAGGATGATTGGGCAGGATCACGGAAAACACCGGCTTGCTTACGCCGCCGGTCCTTGCGTGGAGCAGGGCGAACTGATAGCTGGCAACCACCTGGGAACTGATTTTCTCCCTGGCGAGAAGATCGTTGAAAATCAGCCTGCGGTTTGTGTCGCTGTCGCCGAAGAGCCGGCTTGCCTGATTGACAAGCTCCGCGAACCGGATGTTCTCGTCCGTGTACGAAATCCCGAACCGGGAAAGCACGGACTGGATGTTTTCCGCCATATCCCAGGTTTTGTGCAGGTGGCCGGAGGAGCTTCCGTTCTTCGTTTCAGGCGGGAGCTGGCCCGTTTCCACATAGGCGCGGCGGTTGATCTCTTCGCGTATCTTTTCCAGATCCTCATCCGTAGGCAGGGGGCTGACCAGCAGATACGGGGACGGAACATCCCTGAGGGGGAAGGAAGAGACAAGGATATCGATATCCGGCGGGACCCCTTCGTCCAGATCCTCCTGCGCGTAGGTCTTTACCAGAACGTCCGCCTTGAACGTGTTTTTGATGCGGGAGGACATCAGATAGGAAATCCCGATTCCGCTTGCGCAGACGACGCCGATGGTGACGACCTTGCGCCGGAGCTTTCGCTCTTTCAGGCGGATGACCGCCGCCCCGAAATGAGTGGCAAGGTAGCCTGTTTCCGCGTCGGGTACGGCAAAGCCGTAGCTTTCCCAGATGACCTGCGCGGCCTTTTTGCTTTTTTCAAAGATATCCGGATACATGGCGCGGATCTGGTCCAGCATATTGTTCTGGATGGCCATGTTGTGCTTGAGCCGGATCAGGGTGGGGTCCAGGTGGACAATCAGCCCGCTCAGCAGGACCTCATCCGTTTTCAGCTCCTGAGCCATTTCCGGGTCGAACCGCTCGATCATCCGGTAAATCATGCGGATCAGGTCATAATGGTCGATAAAGAAATCGTCGTCCGGATTCTGATCGATATATTTTTGTTTGGCGCTTTTGATATGAATACAGATATATGCCCTTTCCTCGTCGCAGATTTTGAACTGGAAAGAATCCTCCAGCATATCCGCGATGGTGTCGGCGAGCACATAGTCCTCGGTCGCTTTCAGTTTTTCGATGGTTTCCGGTTCCATGGAGATGGTTTTCTGCCTGATGATTCTTTCTGCCGCGATGGAAAGATAGATGACCAGCCTGAAGCGGGAGGATTCCGTGAACCGTTCCAGCTTCCTGCTCGGAATCGTTTTCAGCGCGGAGACTACCTGATTGAAAATTTTGGCATCCAACAGAGGATAAACGTCTATTTGCCCGGCCGGGTTTCCGTTGGTACCGGAAGAGGTGTCCCAGTATTCCTCCCGGTCGATATTTTCATAAATAAATTGGGAAAGCGCCCGGCGGTAAGCTTCCTCGGTGCCTTCCAGAGCAACACCGTATCCCTGCCGCCGGGACAGATCCAAATCGTTTTCCCGGAACCAGTCAGCAATGACGTCCATGTCATTGCTGATGGTCCCTTCACTGACCTTGAACAGATTTGAGTAATAGTAAAGCTTCTGTACGCTTTGATTTTTCAGAATCTCCAGAATCAGGCGTTTCCTTCTGGATTCTTTATCCATGGGTTCCGGTTCCTCTTCACTGAGCAGCGCCTGGGCAAATCTTTCCCTGTCCTGTTCGCTTCCCTCCAGCCGGATCCCCACCCCTGACTTTGCGTTGATTTTCAGGTGAAAGGCGCGAAGCTGGGAGTCGACGTTTTCCATATCGCGGAAAAGCGTCCGTTTGCTGGTGTTCAGCAGGGAAGCAAGCTCGCTTACGGAAACGGGCTCCGTATTTTTCAGTAAAATACGGAACAAATGATTTAAACGCGGTGTAAAAGTCATTTGTAACCCCTCCTGATACCCAATGGTACTATTTTTTGCGCGCTTCGTATACCGTGTTTATGTACGGATTGAAACCGGTTTTCTTTGCTATATTGCCGAAGCGAGGCCGCCCAGCTGATTGACCAGCTCGTCATACTCCGGCGCCGCCATAAAGTTGGTAATGGTTACGAGCTGCGCGTTCGGAACGACTTTCTTCACCCGTTCCATCAGCTCGTGATGGGTGACGACGATCTGAACGTCGCGCGGAATGTCTTCGATCGCGGAATGGAGGACCTGAATGTCCAGGCCGGCTTCCTTCAGTTTTTTGCTGAGAACGGTTGCGCCCATTGCGCTGGAGCCCATGCCCGCGTCGCACGCGAAGACGATTTTGCTTACGTTGACTTTGCGCAGGGCGGGCGCGGCTTTTCCGGATTTTCCGGCCTTCATTGCCTTTACCTTGTCTTTGGCTTCGTCAAGGTCGTCTTCGTCCTTCGCCGTTGCCTTCAAAAGTACGAACGAAAGCGCGAAGCTGACCGCCGCGGCGCAGGTTACGCCGAGAATGGTTCCCAGGAAGCTGCCCCTCGGGGTCATCAGCAGGAACGCGATGATGCTTCCGGAGGAAGCGGCCGCGACCAGGCCCGCGCCGAGGATTCCCTCAATAAAGGAACCGGTGATGCCGCCGGCGATGACCGCAAGGATCAGGATCGGGTTCATCATGACATAGGGGAAGTAGATTTCGTGGATGCCGCCGAGGAAATGGATGATCACGGCGCCGGGAGCGGAGCTCTTCGCCGTGCCTTTTCCGGCGATGCAGTACGCAAGCAGCAGCCCAAGGCCGGGGCCCGGGTTTGCTTCGAGCATAAAGAAGATGGATTTGCCGACCTTGCCGGCTTCCTCAATTCCGAGCGGGGTCAGGATGCCGTGGTTGATCGCGTTGTTGAGGAACAGGACCTTCGCGGGCTCGATAAAGATCTGCGCCAGCGGCAGCAGGCCCGCCTTTACAAAGAAATCAACGCCGGCGGCCATGCCGTTGGTCAGAGCCACGCACAGCGGGTTGATCAGCAGGAACGCGATGATCGCGAGGATGCCGCCGATGATGCCGGCCGAGAAGTTGTCGACGAGCATTTCAAAGCCAGCTTTGACCTTGCCCTGGATCGCTTTGTCAAACTGCTTGATGCAATAGCCGCCCAGAGGACCCATAATCATAACGCCGAGGAACATCGGGATGTCCGCGCCGATGATCACGCCGATCGAGGCGATGGCGCCGACAACGGCGCCCCTTTGTCCGCCGACCATACGGCCGCCCGTGTAGCCGATCAGGAGCGGGAGCAGATACTTCAGCATCGGGTCCACCATCGTCGCAAGCTTTTCATTCGGCGTCCAGCCGGTGCCGATAAACATTGCGGTGATCAGGCCCCAAGCAATGAAGGCCCCGATGTTCGGCATGACCATGCCGCTTAGGAATCTTCCGAAGCTTTGAACTTTTTCTTTCATTTTTACTCCGCCTTTCAACAATAGTTCCGAAATATTTCTGATATGATTATAAGCCGGAGCGCTATACTTTCTCAAGAGAAACAAAAACAGATTTGGCACACGGAAATGATGCCATATTTTAATAACTTCTATAATATATTTTGTGCAATCCGCCGAACTCGGCTTTTGCAGGGTCAAGAAATCCCCGTGGAATCCCGTTTTGAAGCGCCAAAAAATTCAGGACGGGCCGCCGCCTTTTCGGCCCCTATACAGGGAGCGGCTGGAATATGCGCCGCTTTTTTCCAGGCGTGGAGCCATTTATACACACAGTATTTGCAGAAGTTTACATAACGTCGTGGAATACTCCCGATTCTCTGTTGAAAACTCTGTTGAAAATGTTAATAAGTGTGGAAACCGCCCCGTTTTCCCGGTTGTGAATAGGAAATGTATAAATCATTATGTCAACCCGCCATTGAAAACTTTAAAAACAATCAGTATTCTAACCTTTACCCGATTGTGCTATAATCATTTTGAGATGTGTGCGGACGATCAGGCGGATTCCCTTTTTCCGACAAGCTTTTCGGTACTCCCGCGGCGAAAGGCTTTTCCGCGCAACGCTTTGGAAGGGGGACGGACCTACGGGGAAGAAAACAGACAGCTTCGACCTGGAGCAGACGCTGGACTGCGGGCAGTGCTTCCGCTGGGAAAAGCAGCGGGACGGCTCGTACACGGGCGTCGCCTCCGGCAGGATTTTAAATATTTCTGAAGAAAACCGGGAGCAGGCGCTGCGGGACCCCTTCTGGCAAAATTATTTCGATCTGCCGCTCGACTACGGGAAAATCCGGGAGGATCTGGCGGCAGGCGACGCCGCGCTGGCCCGGGCGGCCGGATTCGCGCCCGGCGTGCGGATCCTGAATCAGGAGCCGTGGGAGGCGCTGTGTTCCTTCATCTTTTCCCAGAACAACAATATCCCGCGGATCAAGGGGATCGTGGCGCGGTTCTGCGCCGGCTTCGGCGAAAAGATCGGGGAGGGCTTTTTCGCCTTTCCGAAAGCCGAAAAAATCGCGTGCCTGCGGGAAGAAGAGCTTGCGGAAATCCGCTGCGGGTTCCGCGCCAAATACATTCTGAGCGCCGCGCGCAAGGTGGCGCAGGGCGAAGTCGACCTGGAAGCGCTCAAAACCGCGCCGCTCCCCGAAGCCCGCGAACGCCTGATGACGATTCACGGCGTGGGGCCGAAGGTGGCGGACTGCACCCTGCTTTACGGGCTGCACCGGCTGGAGGCGTTTCCGATGGACGTGTGGATGAAGCGCGCGATGCGGGTGCTGTTTCCCGGCAGGGAGCCGGAAAGCTTCGGCCGCTACGCCGGGATCGCCCAGCAGTACATCTTTCATTACAGCCGCAGCAATCCGGCGCTGTTTGAAAAGGACGCCTGAACGCCCGGTTTAAGGGGATTTTGCGGGTTGTTAAATTAAATCTTTCCCTTTCCCTTTTTTTGGGATATAATAGTCTTATCATACATTGGGAGGTAATTACCATGCCATTGGTCAATACAGTAGAAATGTTCAAAAAAGCATATGCCGGGGGATACGCCGTCGGCGCGTTCAACGTCAACAACATGGAAATTGTTCAGGGTATTACCGAGGCCTGTCAGGAACTGAAAGCGCCGGTCATTCTTCAGGTTTCCGCGGGCGCGCGTAAATATGCGAACCACACCTATCTGACAAAGCTTGTCGAAGCGGCCGTAATCGAAAACCCCGATATCCCGATTGCCCTGCACCTAGACCACGGTTCTTCCTATGAGCTGTGCAGGGACTGCATTGACGGCGGATTTACCTCGGTGATGTACGACGGTTCCTCCAAGCCCTACGAGGAAAACGTGGAGGAAGCCCGTAAGGTAGCGGAATACGCGCACAAATACAACGTGACCGTCGAAGCCGAGCTGGGCAAGCTGGCCGGTGTGGAGGACGACGTAAAGGTGGAGGACGACAAGGCCCAGTTCACCGACCCGGACGAGGTGAAGGACTTTGTCACGCGCACCGGAGTGGACTCCCTTGCGATCGCGATTGGGACGAGCCACGGCGCTTATAAGTTCAAGCCGGGCCAGAAGCCGAAGCTCCGCCTGGACATCCTGCAGGAGGTCGCCGACCGTCTGCCGGGCTTCCCGATCGTGCTGCACGGCGCTTCCTCCGTTATTCCCGAGTTCGTACAGCAGATCAACCGGTACGGCGGGCAGATGCCGGACGCCATCGGCATTCCGGAGGAAATGCTCCGCGAGGCCGCGAAGATGGCGGTCTGCAAGATCAACGTGGACTCCGACCTGCGCCTTGCCATGACGGCGAGCATCCGCAAATATTTCGCGGAAAATCCGAGCCATTTTGACCCGAGACAATACCTTGCTCCCGCACGCACGGCAATCAAGGACATGGTAGCGCATAAGATCACTGCCGTTCTGGGCTGCGCGGGCAAAGCATAAAATAGTTCGTTTCCATGTAAAAAGGTCCGTCCGGTTTCCGGGCGGGCTTTTTTACGTTTGCGGCCGAAAAACGCCCGTTTTGGCCGCGCGCGGCGGCAAAAGGGCTTTCCGGGGCGGATTCTTGCCTGAAAAGCTGAAATTTTAGCAATTTGGGATTGTAATCATTGTAAAAACAAGCTATAATTATCGTAAATTTGGTTGCACAATTGTATGGTTGTAACAATCAATCCCTGAAAGGAGTATCTATAATGAAACAGTATCATGCAAAGAACATTCTCAACATTGCAATTGCGGGACACAGCGGCGCCGGGAAAACCAGCATCGCGGAGGCTATGCTGTATCTGTCCGGCGCTACCGACCGTTTTGGCAAGGTCGGCGAAGGAAGCACCGTCTGCGACTTTGACCCCGAAGAGATCAAAAGAAAAATCACCGTGACGACTGCGGTGGCCCCCTTGGAATGGAAGAATCATAAAATTAATCTGATAGATGCTCCGGGCCTTTTCGATTTTGAGGGCGGCATGTGCGAGGCGGTCCGCGCGGCGGACTCCGTCCTGATCGCCGTCTCCGGCAAAAGCGGCGTGTCCGTGGGTACGGAAAAGGCGGTGGAAGCGGCGAACAGGCGCGGCCTTGCGAAAATTTTCTTTGTCAACGGCCTGTGCGACGAAAGCGCGCGTTTCTACAAGGTGTTTGAGGACCTGAAGGCCAGCTTCGGCCCGTCCGTCTGCCCCGTTGTGGTTCCGTTCATCGAGGACGGCAAGGCGAACATCTACATCAACATGCTGGAATACAAGGCCTACGATTACCAGAACGGCAAACCGGTGGAAGTGAAGATGCCGGACATGGGGACCCGGCTGGAAGGGCTGCGCACCGCGATTTACGAGGCCGTAGCGGAGACCAGCGACGAAATGTTTGAAAAATATTTTTCCGGCGAGCAGTTTACGCCGGAGGAAGTGATCGTAGGCGTCAGCAAGGGCGTGAAATCCGGCGCGATCAGCCCGGTGTTCTGCGGGGACGCGCTGCTGATGAGGGGGATGGAGCAGTTTTTGGACGGTCTGACCTGGCTGGCGCCCTCCGCGGAGGAAAAAAGCGGGGAAATCGGCTCGGACGTGGACGGCAACCCGGTGGAGCTTTCGGTCAATGACGACGCCGCAGCCGCCGCAATCGTGTTCAAGACCATCGCCGACCCGTTTATCGGAAAGCTGTCCTACCTGAAGGTGATTTCCGGGAAAGTGGCGACGGATTCCCAACTGCTCGATATGCGCACGGGAAACGTGGAGCGCATCGGCAAGACGGTCATGATGCGCGGCAAGAAGCAGGAGGACGCCCCCTGTATAGGCGCCGGCGATATCGGCGCGGTTCTGAAGCTGCAGGGCGTCAGCACGGGCGACACGCTCTGCTCTCCGGCAAGAAAGGTCACGCTGGAGGGGATCACTTACCCGAACGCCACGCTTTCCATGGCGGTGGTGCCGAAGAATAAGGGCGAGGAGGATAAGGTCGCACAGGGGATTTTCCGCCTGGTGGACGAAGATCCCACCATTCGGTTCACAACCAACGCGGAAACGCATCAGATGATGCTGTCCGGTATGGGCGAGCAGCATCTCGATATCATCATTTCCAAGTTGAGGAATAAATTCGGCGTGGAGGTCACGCTGCAGAAGCCGCGCGTGCCTTACCGCGAAACCATCCGCAAGAAGGTGCAGGTGCAGGGCCGGTACAAGAAGCAGACCGGCGGACACGGGCAGTTCGGCGATATCTGGGTCGAATTTGAGCCCTGTGACAGCGAGGGACTTGAGTTCGGCGAACGCGTCGTGGGCGGCGCGGTGCCGAAAAACTTCTTCCCCGCGGTGGAAAAGGGCTTGCGCGAGTCCATTTCGAAAGGGCCGCTCGCCGGATACCCGGTGGTCGGGTTAAGGGCGACGCTGTACGACGGCTCGTACCATCCGGTGGATTCCTCCGAAATGTCCTTCAAAATGGCGGCGAACCTCGCTTACAAGGCGGGGATGCCGATCGCGAACCCCGTGCTGCTGGAGCCGATCGGCACGCTGCAGTGCACGGTGCCGGACGCCAACATGGGCGATGTCATGGGCGAGGTCAACAAGCGCCGCGGCCGCGTGCTGGGGATGAACCCGGCGGAGAACGGCAGGCAGATCGTGGAAGCCGAGGTGCCGATGGCGGAGATGCACGATTTTACCACCTTCGTGCGCCAGTCCACCCAGGGCAGGGGATCGTTCACCTTTGATTTCTGCCGTTATGAGGAGGCCCCGCCGCAGGTGGCCCAGAAGGTGATTGAGGAAGCGAAGGCCGCGGAAGCGCAGGAATAACAGACGAATGTAAACAGCCGCCGGAAACGGGGGCTGTTTTTGCATTTTTTTCCGTCTCCCCGCATATTTATCTTTATACAAGGGGGCGGGAATATGTTTATTTTTTCGATTAAGGCCGGCAGAAAAAAGATCCTGATCGGTCTGGCGGCAGTTTTACTGGTGGTGACCGCGGCAATCGTTGTGACGAAGCTGTTCCGTTCCGGACCGGCTGCTTCGGCCGACGGGAAGAAATATACCCTTACCGCGGGCTCGAACGACCAGCGCGTTTCCTTTTTGAAACAGTTTGGCTGGCAGGTGAACACCGAACCGATTGAAGTGAAGGACGTGGCGATTCCGGCGCAGTTCGATGACGTCTATCTCCAATATAACAATATCCAGAAAGAGCAGGGGCTTGACCTGACCCCATACGCGGGGAAAACCTGCAGGCAGTGGATCTATGCGGTCACAAACTATCCGCAGGAGACCGAGGTAAGGGCCACTCTGCTTGTCTACGACAACAGGGTGATCGGGGGAGACCTGAGCACCGTCCGGCTTGACGGCTTTATGGCCGGTTTCACCGGGGAGAAGAGCAGCAACGATTACGGGGAGTCGATCCAGGAGAATCCCAACGCGGCCTCCGCTGATCCGAACGCCGCTTCCGCGGACCCGAACGCGGCCTCGGCGGACCCGAACGACGCGGCTGCCGCCGCCGCTTCTGAAATCCCGGCGAACGCCTGGCCCACGGACTGAACGGGCGGGGGCAAAATCCGCATTGACCGGCGCGCCGCAATCGTTTAAACTAAAGGGACAATGAAAACACGGGGGATGAGCAAATGAGCATGGAACGGCTCGACAAAATACTGGCTTCGCAGAACCTGGGCAGCCGCAGGGACGCCGGGGCGATGATCCGCCGCGGCGTTGTTGCGGTGAACGGCAGCGTGGTCAGAAAAGCCGACTGCAAGGTGGACACGCAGTCCGACGGGGTGACGGTGAACGGGGAACCCCTGAATTTCCGGGAGTTCCTTTATCTGATGATGAACAAGCCCGCCGGCGTGCTTTCCGCCTCCCGGGATACGCGGGCGCGGACCGTGGTGGACCTGCTGCCGCCGGAGCAAAGGCGGCGCGGGCTTTTCCCCGCGGGGCGGCTGGACAGGGACACCGAGGGACTGCTCATCATCACCGACGACGGGGCGTTCGCCCACCGGATGCTCGCGCCGAAAAGCCATGTGTACAAGCTCTATGAGGCGGTTCTGGCCCGCCCGGTCGGCCCGGAGGACGCCGCCGCGTTTGAAAGCGGGGTGGAGCTGAAGGACAGGACGTGCCTGCCGGCGCGGCTGGAGGTTCTGGAGGACGGGGAACGCCCGCTTGTCCGCGTACAGATCCGCGAGGGGAAGTTCCACCAGGTGAAGCGGATGTTTCTGGCGCGCGGCAACGAGGTGCTGAAGCTCAGGCGGGTACAGATTGGCGGGCTGAAGCTGGATGAAAAGCTGGCTCCGGGAGCCGCGCGGGAGCTGGACGAATGGGAGAGATCCGCCGTTTTCAGCCAATCTTCGCTATCCAATATATACTAAATTCAGGACCCGTTTTTGTGTTTTATCAGATTTCCATAATTCTAAAACGCAAAGTTTGGATAAAAAACGGCTGTTAATCCCCGGTCGCATCTGTTATCATGAATGTACGAAATGAGAAACGGTTTGATTTTACAGCAGGCCGTTGTTCCCCAAGTACCCATTGGGTTTCTTTCCCAATGGGAATGAAAACGCTGTGGGAACCGTTGAGACGAACAGTATGAGATTCAGGAGGATTATGATGGCAAACGTTACGTTAAAGCATATTTACAAGGTCTACGAGGGAGGCGTGACCGCGGTTACGGATTTCAACCTGGAAATCGCGGACAAGGAATTCATTATTCTGGTCGGTCCGTCCGGCTGCGGAAAGTCCACTACCCTGCGGATGATCGCGGGGCTGGAGGAAATCAGCAAGGGCGAGCTGTATATCGGGGAGACGCTTGCGAACGACGTTGCGCCGAAAGACCGCGACATCGCAATGGTGTTCCAGAACTACGCGCTCTATCCCCATATGACGGTTTTTGACAACATGGCTTTCGGCCTGAAAATCCGCAAGGTGGCGAAGGACGAAATCAAGCGCCGCGTGGAAGAGGCCGCCAAGATTCTGGACATCTCCCATCTGCTCGACAGAAAGCCGAAGGCCCTGTCCGGCGGCCAGCGCCAGCGTGTCGCGCTTGGACGCGCCATTGTCCGCGACCCGAAGGTTTTCCTTCTGGACGAACCCCTTTCCAATCTGGACGCCAAGCTGCGCGCGCAGATGAGGACGGAAATTTCCAAGCTGCACAAAAGGCTGGGCACCACCTTCATTTATGTAACGCACGATCAGACCGAGGCCATGACCATGGGCGACCGCATCGTGGTGATGAAGGACGGCTTTATCCAGCAGGTCGATACGCCGCAGAACCTGTACGATTACCCGGTAAACGAGTTTGTGGCCGGCTTTATGGGTTCCCCGCAGATGAACTTTATCGACGCGGAGGTCGAAAACAGGGACGGCCGCTTCTTCCTGAAATTCGGCGAATACAGCGTCGCCGTTCCCGAAGGGAAGGACAGGGACGGCGTGCTGAAGGATTATGCGGGCAAAACGGTTGTGTTCGGCATCCGCCCCGAAGACGTGCACGACGAGCCGGACTTCCTCGCAAAGGCGACGGAAGGCATCGTAAAGGCCGGGGTGGAGGTAACCGAGCTGATGGGCGCGGAAACTTATCTGTACCTGAGCTGCGGGAACAGCGACATTACGGCCAGGGTGGAGCCGACCTCCACCGCCAAGACGGGCGACACCATCGAGATCGCCTTTAACCTCCAGAAAATGCATCTGTTCGATAAGGATACGGAAAAGACGATTCTGAACTGACGGGCCTCCCTCACGGAAGGCGGCTTTCCCTTGACCGTCTTCCCGCGATTTTTCGCCGTCCAACAGTTTTCCGACATTCTTAGGGCCGTGTTCACACGGCCCTTTATTTTTATAGAGAAAAATAAAAACGATTTTCTCCCGACAGAGAAGCGGGCAACAGGCAAAAAAGGGAATTTTATCCCCAAATTTCCCCCGAAAATGATATTTTTTTATTTTATGTTCAATACATAGTTGAAAAATGCGTTGAATTTATGTAAAATGTATGTAGCATACTATAATATTTCAGCAGATTACACAAGTTATATTTATATAAAGTGAGGGAGAGCTATGTCAAATAGATTATTTCAGGGAGTTATCCACCAAATGCGCGACGCGATCGACCGTACGATCGGTGTGATTGATGAGACCTCGGTTATCATAGCTTGCAGTGAGCTTGGCCGCATCGGCGAGGTGAACGACAGCATTACCGCCGAGATTCTGGCGACGCCGGGAACTTTTGTGGTCAACGGCTATACTTTTAAGTCGTTCGGCAGCCGCCCAAGGCCGGAATACGCCGTTTTTGTTTCCGGCAGCGATCCGGAGGCCGGCCGCTACGCTTCCCTGCTGGCTGTTTCACTGAGCAGCATCAAGCAGTATTACGATGAAAAATACGACCGCAGCAACTTTATCAAGAATGTGATTCTGGATAATATCCTGCCCGGCGATATCTATTTGAAAGCACGGGAGCTCCGCTTTAACGCTGATGTGAACCGCGTGTGTATGCTGATTAAGATTACGAACAAATCCGATATTTCCGCTTACGATGTGGTACAGAACCTTTTCCCGGATAAAAACAAGGATTTTATCATCAATATTAACGAAAACGATATCGCGCTGGTCAAGGAAATCCGCGCCGGCATTGAGCCGAAGGACCTGGAAAAGCTGGCGAGCTCCATTGTGGATACCCTTTCCAGCGAGTTTTACACCCACTGCGTGGTCGGAATCGGCACCACGGTGACCGGAATCAAGGACCTGGCCCGCTCCTTCAAGGAAGCCCAGGTCGCGCTGGAGGTCGGCAAGGTGTTCGACACCGAGAAGCCGATCGTCAGCTACGACAACCTGGGGATTGCCCGCCTGATTTACCAGCTGCCGACGACGCTGTGCGACATGTTCCTGAAGGAGGTCTTCAAGCGCGGCTCGATCGAATCGCTGGACCACGAGACCCTGTTCACCATTCAGCGCTTCTTTGAAAATAACCTGAACGTTTCCGAAACCTCCCGCAAGCTGTTTGTCCACAGGAATACGCTGGTTTACAGGCTGGAAAAGATCAAGAAGATCACCGGTCTGGACCTGCGCGAGTTTGAAGACGCCATTGTTTTCAAGGTCGCCCTGATGGTCAAGAAGTATCTTTCTTCCAACCCAGTTAAATTCTGACAGGAAATGAAAAAAGAAATCAAAAATATTACAGATTTATTACAATTTAATTCTATAAAGAAACAATAAATCCGCCGCCCGTTGGTATTATGTAAACATGCCAATGGGCTTTGGTTTTTTTGGCTTTTTATGGTGAATTTTGTGGGAAACGAATCCTTGTCCTGATCTTTCATTGACTCAATGAAAGATCAGTATGAATGAATTTGATGGAGCGATTACATTGATAGAATTTCAGAATGTAAGCAAAACATATTCCAATGGGACAAAAGCGCTCAAGGACGTGAACCTGAAGGTGGACAAGGGCGAGTTTGTCTTTATTGTCGGCTCTTCCGGCGCGGGGAAAAGCACCTTCCTCAAGCTGATTATGTGTGAGGAGAAAGCCAGCGAGGGCGAGATCACCGTCAACGGCAGAAGGCTTTCCACGCTGAGGAAGCGGGACGTGCCGTATATGCGCCGGACGATGGGGATCGTCTTTCAGGATTTCCGGCTGATCGACAATATGACGGTGTTCGACAACGTGGCGTTCGCCATGCACATCGTGGGGGCGACCAACAGGGAAATCCGCAAACGGGTCCCGTATATCCTGAGCCTTGTCGACCTTCAGAACAAGGCGATGTGCCATCCGGCTGAGCTTTCCGGCGGGGAGCAGCAGAGGGTCGGGCTTGCGCGGGCGCTGATCAACAATCCCAAGCTGATTATCGCGGACGAGCCCACGGGCAACATTGACCCCGCCCTTTCCTTTGAAATTGTGGACCTGCTCAACGAAATCAACCGCCGCGGCACCACCATCCTGATGGTGACGCACGAGCATTCGCTGGTCAAGCACTTCCACCGCAGAGTGGTGGAAATCCACGGCGGAAGCATCGTGGCGGACACCGCTTCGCAGAAGGAGGCGCGCCATGAGGATTAACGGGCTGGGGTACCTCATGAAAGAGGGTATCAAAAACATCTGGAACAACCGCACCATGAGCTTTGCGTCCGTCGGAGTGCTGATCTCGTGCCTGCTGCTGACGGGCGCGGCGGTGCTTTTTTCCTATAATATCGATTCCGCGATGAAAACGCTGGAGGGCAACAATTCCGTCAGGGTCTATATGACGCAGGACCTGCCCACGCTTTCCGCCATCAAGGTCGGGGAGGAAATCAAAAAGCTCGACAATATCGAGACCTGTGAATTCGTGCCGAAGGACGACGCCATCCAGCAGTATATGGATATTCTGGGCGACCAGGACGGCACCATGCTGCAGGGCATGACCGGGAAGGAAAACCCGCTGCCGGACGCTTTCAAGGTTTCGTTCAGGGACCTTTCCAGGTATAAGGAAACCGCGGCGCAGATCCAGAAGATTTCCGGCGTCGCGAGCATCAACGATTATTCGGACGTGGCGCAGAAGCTGACGAATCTGGACCGGATGATCACCATGGTGGGCTTCTGGATCATCCTGCTGCTCAGCCTGGTTTCCCTGTTCATTATTTCCAATACCATCCGGGTCACTATGTTTTCTCGGCGGGTGGAGATCAGCATTATGAAGTCCGTCGGCGCGACGAACTGGTTCATACGCGTCCCGTTCATTGTGGAGGGCATGACCATCGGAATCCTTTCAGGGCTGATTTCCAGCCTGATCCTGCTTTTGCTCTACAATAAAATGATTACCTCCATTACCTCCATTATGATGTTTTCTCCCGTTGACATACAGCCCCTCGCGTGGAGCATTACGCTGGCGTTTATTCTGGCCGGAATGCTGTTCGGCGCGGTGGGCGGAGTGATTTCCATCAGCAAATACCTGAAGAAGGAAGGAGGGGAGATCGTTGGCTGGTAGAAAATGGGTCAAAGGAATGCTCGCCGTCGTTCTGGCGCTGGCGATGATTTTTGCTCCTCAGACGGCCATGCCGGCGTCCGCCGCCAAAAGCCTGAGCCAGCTGCAGAAGGAGCAGACCGATCTGAAGAAAAAGCAGGCGGAGGTTGCCGCCAGACTGAAAACGCTGAAAGCGGACAAGGCCCAGAAGCAGCAGTATAAAGCGGCGCTGGACACGCAGGTAAGCACCGTGCAGAGCCAGATCGACGTTTTGAATCAGCAGATCAATACCCTGGACGCGGACATTTCCCAAAAGGAATCGCAGATCGCCGATAAGCAGAAAAATATCGACGCGAACTACGAACAGCTCAAGCAAAGGCTGCGCGCGCTCTATCTGACGGGCGAGGCGTCCAACCTTGAAATTATCCTCAGCGCCAAAAGCGTGGTGGATCTTGCGGATAAAACGGAGGCGATCCAGGCCATTACCACGCACGACACCCATCTGATCAATACGCTGAAGTCCGATATGGACGGCATTAAGGCGCAGAAATCGGAGATTGAGGCGAACCGCAGGAGCGTTGCCGAAGCGAGGGTGACGCTGGACACAAAGCAGGGCGAGCTCACTTCGCTGGTCAATGAAACCAAGGCGGTCCTTGCGGAGATTTCCCAGAACGAATCGAGCGCCAACCAGGAAAACGCAAAGCTGGCCGAACAGCGCAAGAAAGCGGACGCCGCGATCGACCAGTGGTATAAGGATTATTACGCTTCCCAGAAAGGGACCGGCGGCAGCGGCGGTTACGTGAGCAAGGGCAACTTCGGCTGGCCGCTGCCGGGCGTTACCAATATTACCAGCGGCTACGGCTACCGTTGGGGCAGCCTGCACAAGGGAATCGATATTTCCTCCGCCGGCGTTTACGGCAAGCCGATTGTCGCGGCCGACTCGGGCAAGGTGATCATGGCGGGCTGGGGCAATTACGGTACCGGCTACGGCGGGTACGGCAACGTGGTGGCGATCGACCACGGCGGCGGGTACTCCACGCTGTACGGCCATTGCAGCAGCGTGGCGGTCAGCAAAGGACAGACGGTGAAAAAGGGACAGGTGATCGCCTATGTCGGCAACACCGGGGATTCGCAGGGAGCGCATCTTCATTTTGAAATCCGCGTGAACGGCGTGGCAAAGAATCCGCTGAACTGGTTCAGCAGATAGGCGGAAGCAAAATCCAGAATAAGGAATGATTGATTCGATATGAGCAGAAAGCTGACCTGGGGCGCGGCGGTTGCCCTCGTTGCCGTTACGGCCTCCATTACGGTTTCCCTCACCTATGTTTACGCGATGAGGAACTTCAACACCAAGGTCGCGGATGTCAACGCGCGCCAGGCGATGTATACCAAGCTGAGCGAGATCGACCAGAAGGCAAGGCAGGACTATATCGGTACGGTGGATGAAACCGCTTTGAACGACGGCATCTGCGCCGGATACGTGGCCGGACTGGGGGATTTACAGGCAAAATATTTGTCGGCAGAGAAATATAAGGCGTATGTCAGCGGAAACAGCGGAAAGAATATCGGCGTGGGCATCAAGACCGTCCGCGACAACGACGGCAATATGGAAGTTATTGAGGTCATGCCGAATTCGCCCGCCGAAAAAAGCGGAATCAAAAAGAGCGACACCATCGTCAGCATGGATGATAAGGAAATTGAGCGCATTACCTACGGCGACGCGCTCAATAAGCTGGACGGCGTTTCCGGCTCCAAGGTGAAGTTCGGCATCCTGCGCAGGACGGAGGACGCCGGGGCTTCCGGCGGGGCGGAAGCGAAAACGGAAAAGCTCAGCATTACCGTGACCCGCGCGGAGTACACCGAGCAGACGATCACCTCCTCCGTGATCAACGGCAACGTGGCCTATCTGAAAATCAGCGAATTTACCGATAACAACGCGGAGCAGTTCAACACGCTGCTCGCCCAGCGCATCAAGGAAGGCGCGGCGGGCGTTGTCGTCGACCTCAGAAGCAATTCCGGCGGAAGCGTGGGCGGGATGGCCGCCATGCTGGACACCCTTCTGCCCGCGGGCAATACGGTCAGCTACAGGAACAAGGCCGGAAAGGTCACCGTGGAGTATACCTCCAACGCGAACGAGGTCAGCCTGCCCATTTCGGTGATCGTCGACCGGAACACCTTTGGCGCGGCGGAAATTTTCGCGTCCGACATCAAGGACTACAAGAAAGGGCTGCTGGTCGGGGAAAAGACGGCGGGCTTCGGCACAAAGGATGAAGTGATGCCGCTTTCCGACGGGTCGGCGATTATCCTTTCCGTGGCGAATTACCTGACCCTGAACGGCAATGTCTTTAACGGCAAGGGCATTGACGCGGATGTCAGCAAAGAGCTCACCGACGCCCAGCGCGGACTGCTGGCGAAAAATCAGCTGGCGGGGGAGCAGGACGCGCAGCTGCAGGCCGCGGTTTCCGCGCTGATCCGGCAGGGAGCGAATGTTTCCCAGGCCCCCGGCGCCGCCGCGGAGGTACCGGCGGAAAGCGGAGCCGCGACGGACTGAACCGGTCCTGGGGATATGCGTTTGCATATCCCTGCTTTTTCTGGGAAATCCGCCCGTCGGGGCGGATTTTATTGACAGAACGGTACGGCATCACTATAATGTATTTATTATAGAAAAAGATAGCGATCCTGTTTGCAGTGACAGGTGAAAGGATGTTCCTCCCCCGCCCCCGGCGGGGGAGGAACATGGAATTATTCTGCCATTGCACGGGAAAACGCTGTAGAAAAAGTGCGAGAAAATTGCATTGAAAAGGTGGTTATTCTATATGGTTAAACAGGTAATCCTGACAAAAGAAGGCCTTGAAAAGCTTGAAAGCGAGCTGGAGGAGCTGAAAAGCGTCAAACGCAAGGAAGTGGCGGAGAAAATCAAGATCGCCCTTTCCTTTGGCGACTTGTCTGAAAACAGCGAATACGACGAGGCGAAAAACGATCAGGCGATCGTGGAAGCCCGTATTGCGGATATCGAGGTCATGCTGAAAAACGTCAAGGTGATCGACGAAGACGAGCTCAGCAATGAGAATATCCATATCGGCTCCAAGGTGGAGGTAAGGGTAACGAACCCCTCGACCGGGAACAGCAGCGTCGCCAACTATAAAATTGTCGGCTCGAACGAGGTCGACCCGGTGAACGGAAATATTTCCGACGAATCGCTGGTCGGAAAATCCCTTCTGGGCCACGGCATCGGCGATAAAATTGAAATTGAGGTTCCCGCCGGAACGATGGAATACGAGGTCCTCACCATCTCCAAATAACGTTTTCAGCGGGAGTGAATTTATGATTTAGGAGAGTTACAAATGAGCGAAACAATCAATGAGACGAAGGAAACCTGTCAGCCGGAGCAGGATATCAGCGAGCTGCTGCAGATCCGCAGGGATAAGCTGGCCGCGCTTCAGCGGGTCGGCAGGGACCCGTTTGCCATTACGGTCTGCCCGCGGGATACGACCGCGCAGGAAATCCGCCAGTCCTTTGAAAAGCTGGAAAACAGCGACGTATGCATCGCCGGCCGCATGATGAGCTGGCGCGACATGGGCAAGGCGAGTTTTCTGGATATCCATGACCGCACGGGCAGGATACAGGTTTACCTGAAGATCGACCAGGTGGGCGAGGAAAGCTATAACGATCTGAAAAGCTACTGGGACCTGGGCGACATTGTCAGCGTAAAGGGATATGTTTTCAAAACCCGCAGGGGGGAAATTTCCGTTCACGCCAAAGAAGTCAGGCTGCTCTCCAAATCGCTGCTGCCCATGCCGGAAAAATTCCACGGGCTAAAGGATACCGATCTGCGCTACCGCCAGCGCTACCTTGACCTGATCGTCAACCCGGAGGTGAAGGATACCTTTATCAAGCGCAGTGAAATCATAAGGACCATCCGCAGCTTTCTGGATGAAAAAGCCTACATCGAGGTGGAGACGCCCGTGCTCAGCAATATTGCGGGCGGCGCCGCCGCGCGGCCGTTTATTACGCATCACAATACGCTGGACATCGATATGTACTTAAGGATCGCGACGGAGCTGCACCTGAAAAGGCTGATCGTCGGCGGGATGGAGCGCGTCTACGAAATCGGCCGCATTTTCCGCAACGAGGGAATGGATGTCAAACACAACCCGGAATTCACCACCATCGAGCTTTACGAAGCGTACACGGATTACCGCGGGATGATGGAAATTACCGAAAATATGATCCACGAGTGCGCTGTGAAGGCGTGCGGGTCCGATCAGATCACCTATCAGGGCGAGGACGTCAGTCTGGCCCTGCCGTTCAAGCGCCTCTCCATGAACGACGCGATCAAGGAATACGCGGGAATCGATTTCCTTTCCTTCAAGGGCGACACCGAAAAGGCGAAAGCGGTCGCGAAGGAGCTGGGGCTTGTAACCAAGAGCACCGACAAATGGGGCGATATCATGTCGCTGGCGTTTGAGGAAAAGGTGGAGGAGCGTCTCCTGCAGCCGACCTTCATCTATGATTATCCGGTGGAGGTCTCTCCGCTGACCAAGCGCAAACAGGACTGCCCGGAGCTGGTGGAGCGGTTTGAGCTGTTTATTACCCGCCGCGAGCTGGCGAACGCCTACTCCGAGCTGAACGACCCAATCGACCAGCGCGGCCGTTTTATGCGCCAGATGGAGCTGCGCGCCGCGGGCGACGAAGAAGCCAACATGATCGACGAGGACTTCCTGACCGCTCTGGAGTACGGTATGCCGCCGACCGGCGGGATGGGCATGGGCATTGACCGCCTGGTCATGCTCCTGACCGACAGCGCGTCCATCCGCGACGTGCTTCTGTTCCCCACGATGAAGCCATTAGACCGATAATTACCCTAAAAACCACAATGCGCAGTGTTTACGATGCAAGACAAACACTAAATATAGACCTGCGTACTACAACTACAACTTTTGCGGCGAATCCTACGAAGTGGGACGACGCAACAAAAAAGGCTGAACCAACAATGATATGTTGTGCTCAGCCCTTTTTCATGCCCTTTATGTGCCGCAGATTGTGTACGCTGAAATGTGGAATCAGTTCCGGTTCACGGCCCTCCGGTTTCGCCTGTAAGACAGATTAATAGGGTGATTATTAGACTATGACCGAATCAATCTCGTAATTGTGACTGTAAATATTTGTGAAAAATGAGTATAATGATTATATATTCAGAGGGAGGGACCCGGATTCGTCATAGCTCCCGCATCCTGTCTTTCAAAAGTGGAGGTGAAATCATGCCAAATATATTTATTTTGGCTATTATGCTGTCAATGGGATTGGCAGCGCTGATGATGGTATACGCCATCGTTAAACATACTGTGGAAAAGTCCTTTTATCTGATTTTTCTTTCTGTCGCAAATTTCTTTTTTGTCTTTGGAAATTTGTTGGAGATGACTGCGCCAACGTTGGAAAGTGCTTTTTACGGCGTCCGCGTGCAGTATCTTGCAGCACCGTTTATTATGCCGCTGACCTATCTGTTTTACAGGGATTTTTATGGAAAAAAGAGAATGACGCCCCTTCAGCACGCCCTGTTTTTCCTTATTCCCGTTCTTGCGATGCTGTCCTTGCAGGCGTACCCCCTTGTGCGGCTGCAATACGGCGAGATCTGGTACACCACCAACGGACAGGTCGTCAATGTGCAGCACACCTGCGGTATTACCTATTATTTGAGCACCGCCCAGAACTACGTCTGCATTCTTTTAAGCCTTTGGCTCATCCTTGAACGGATTCGGCACGGCGGCAAGGGACAAAGGCGAAAAAGCCTTTTGATGCTGATGGGCGTGGCGGCCCCCATTGCGGCCAACGCAATTTACGTTTTCGGGGATGGTGTCCGCGGTTTCGATCTGACTCCGATTGCCTATATCACTTCTTTGGCCGTATTTCTTTATTTGGCTTTGGAGAATCATCTTTTGGACAGCCTCCCTCTGGCGCGTGCGCAGGTAATGGACGAATTGGAGGACGCTTTTATCGTATGCGACGATGATTTTCGCTTTTTGGACGCCAACCTGGCTGCCAGACGGCTGTTCCCGGAGCTCTCCAGCTTTTCGCAGGGCGAACAGATGGAGAAGCTGCAGGAATTTAAGGAAGAGAGAGAGATGCAAATATGGGCGGATGGTGAGGAACGGTATTATAAGGTTACCGCAACCCCGATTCTTCAAAACACAAAGGACAGCGGCGTGTGCATTGTATTCCGAAACGCCACGGCGGAATACAGGCTGCTTGAGAATCTCAAGCGTCAGGCTGAGTTGGACGGGCTGACAGGACTTTACAATCGGAGTACGTTCTTTGATATCGCAAAAGAGACGCTCCACCAGGACGGGAGGAGAAAGCTTGCGTTTGCTCTGTTGTTAATTGATGTGGATCATTTCAAACAAGTAAATGATACATATGGGCACCCTTGCGGCGACGCCGTTCTGAAAGCGCTTGCCAATACTGTAAAAGGTCACTTCCGCAGCGGCGATGTCATGGGGCGCTATGGGGGCGATGAATTTATTGTGCTGTTGGAGAATATTTCAGATGCACAGGCGGCAGTGGCGGCGGAAAAGCTTTGTAAAGCCATTGGGAACATCATGGTTTCTTGTCAGGAGAACAGTCTCAGCGTTACCATCAGTATTGGGGTTGCTCATCGCCCGGTTGGAGGGAGGCAAACGCTGGACCTCTTGTTGTCTCAGGCGGATGAGGCGCTATATCTCTCCAAAAACGGAGGACGCAATCGAATCAGGTTATATGGCGGAGATCCATGTGTTTTGTAAAGAGCAATTTAACTATGCACAGGTATGGTGGAACGAAAGATGGGATTTTGAAAAAGTTCGCGGCAAGTGAAAATGCGTTGACATTCCTGTAAGCTGATCTTATACTTACAATGTGGTTAGCTATTGCTAACCACAAAGGGGGATCAAAACATGACGAGCCGGAGCAGACAGGTAATTTCAGATGCGATTGATATTTTATCGCAGGCAGAACTGCCTGCTGTTTTTGACGGGACAATATTATACGGAACTGTCGAGGAAGATGAAAGCGCCTTGCGTTCTGACTGCAGGATATATCATCTGTCCAACGAGACGGGCGCCGGGCAGATCGCCGCTTATCAGGTTCTGGATGGAATAGAATTATTTTATAACGATATGCACATGGCCTATTGCAGTCAGAATCAGGCCTTCGCTAAAAATGTAATTGAAATTAACCATTGCCGCGTAGGACGATATGAGTGCTGCTTTGGAGAAAACAGCCTGTGCTATGCGGCTGCCGGTGACTTGTCAATCAGCGCGGCCATGAAGAAAAAATCCTTCTCATCGTTTCCGCTTAACCACTATCACGGCATTACGATTGTTATATCGATTGATGAGATTCCCCCCGAAGTTCGGCGGCTGATGGAGCTTCTCAGCATTGACCTGAATCACATTCAAAAATATATTTGCGAAGCGAATCGCTGCTGCCTGATGAGGGCCAGTCCTTCCATTGAGCACATATTTTCTGAATTATACCATGTTCGGGAGCATAGAAAACCGGGATACATGAAAATCAAAATCATGGAATTGCTTCTGTTTTTCAGCGATCTCGACAAAGCCGAGGAGGTACATCAGACAGATTACTACAATCAGGATCAGGTCAGGCGAATCAAAGAAATTACGGCTTATATGACCAGCGATTTTTCAAAGCACTATACGATTGAACAGCTTGCACGGACTTTTGAGATCTCCATGACCGCGTTGAAAGAATGCTTTCGCGGTGTGTATGGAACCTCCATTTACGCTTATCTCCGCACCTATCGGCTGCAAACGGCGCAGAAGCTGCTGATGGAAACAAAATTACCGGTTGCAGAAATTGCGCACAAAGTCGGCTATGAAAATCCCAACAAATTTTCCGCGGCTTTCAAGGGCCTGTATGGAAGTACGCCGACTGAGTTCAGAAAAGGCGTCCGTTTGGATAGATGAAGTCTGTTCAGGCATTCCCATAAGGGAGTAAATCCGATAAAATATTGGCATCGGTTAGCAATGACTAACCGATGCCAATGTTTTTTAATCCAAATTTTTAGGAGGAACTTAGATGAAGAAATTTGCGAGTTTATTACTTTCTCTGGCTTTAACGCTCTCCTTGCTGACTGGCTGTGGCAACACGGATGTAAACAGCAGTACATCGCCGGCAGAAAGCGCTTCCAGCTCGGCGGCAGCGGAAAGCGGCTCAGAGGTACAGACGTCCGGCGCGGCGGATAAAAATGAAGCCGTGGCCAATCAGCTTATGAAAGACCTGACCGGCAGCTATCAGGAGCTGTGGCCCGTGATTCTGGCAGACAAATATAAGCAGGTCTGGATTGATGACTGCGCGGCGATCGTCGGAAAGGATCATGCGCAAGCCGCTTATGAAAAATTAGTTTCTATGGTAACCGGAAAGGTCTACGGAGAGGACGCCGTTAAGGCTTATAAAAACGGCGGCGGCGTTTATTTCTGCGGGTTTACGCAGAATTTGAGCAAGCTGGAATTTGACGGTACTGCTTCTGTCATTCAGGGCTGCGACAAAGAGGGAAAAACGTTGTTCTCCCATACTTATCACTACATCGGCATGGAGGAGACTCGCGGCTTATATCAGTTTGAAAGCAATGACGCCGATTCCGGCGAGTTCACTTATTTCTTCTTCGCCCCGGACACCAGCAACACAACCTATCACATTGAATTCCGCTATGGCGGCGATGCGGACGCACTTGGCAAATACGACGCTGGAGAGTACGCCTACTGGCTCGCTTCCGGCATTTCAGCCGACTGCGATCAGGCCATGATTGAAAAATGCATCCAGCTTTTCTGCACTGAAAACCTGGCTCAATAAACAATAACCCGATTTTTGGTGGGGGTTGGATTTGTTCCGACCTCCACCACTTTTTATGGACTCATTGCCGTTGTTCATGGTCTTGTCCAGGGGGGCGTTTATACCGTCAAGTGACATTTTTCACAGTAAACGCCGCACGCTGTTTCCTGCTGCATATTTTCAGCAGCCCACGCCGCCATCTGACCGAGGGCGGGCAATATACTCCTGCCTTTTTCGGTTAAAGAGTACTCCACTCGCGGCGGAACCTCATTATATTGTTCTCTATGAACAATTCCCGCCGCTTCTAATTCTTTCAGCGATTGCGACAGCATTACATTCGTAATGTCGCCCAATCTCCTTTTTATGGTGCTGTATCTTACAGGAATACCGCCTGACAGCATACAAATGATCGGCAGCTTCCATTTGCCGCCGAAAATATCCAACATATACCGAATGGGACAAAGCAAGTCATCGATGCTTTGTCCCATTCCTGCTTTCTTTGCAACTGACATTTTTCAATCCCTCAATTCCAATAGTAAGTTTTTTAATACCTTATACGTTTTTTCTGCGTACTTGAAAATTTCTTATTTTGTAATAGAATTATATCACAGGGCAGGCCTGAATACAAGTTTTTCAAAAAGGAGCGCATCAGCAATGAAAGAAGTATTGGATTTTCTGAACAAAGTCGGCGTTTATTATCTTGCTACAGCGGAGGGCGATCAGCCCCACGTTCGTCCGATTGGTTTTGTCATGGAGTGCGGCGGCAAACTGTCTTTTTGCACGGGCAGCGGGAAAGCGATGTGTAAGCAGCTCGCAGCAAACCCGAAAGTCGAAATTGCCTGCTGTGACGGGGAGAATACACTCCGCATTTGCGGCAAGGCTGTGTTCGCTACATCGGACGAAACACAGGCAAAGGCATTGGAGGTTATGCCCTCGCTGAGCAGTCTGTATTCTGTGGGCGACGGTGTTTTCGAAATTTACTATCTTGACGATGCGAAAGCAGTTTGCTCCAACATGAGCGGCGAAAGTCAAGAGCTGACGATTTAACGAGAGGATAAGACGGTATGTGTGCCATGATAAATTTGAATGATTTTATGGATAATGGGATAAAAAATATTTCTGATACCGCGGGACGATTTTATTTAGGCAATCGCCGCGGGCAGGCATTTATGCTGCATACGGCATCCGCTCTCCGCAAAAGCGGAAAAGTAAGAAAGCAGTATGAAGAGAGCGGTACGCATATTCCGCCTTTTTTGATTGCGAGTATTGCGGCGGACTGTAATTTGCGGTGTGCTGGTTGCTATGCACGGGCGAACGGCGGCTGCGGCGGGGAAGTACGGGAGCAGTTAAGCGATGAGGATTGGCGGCGCATATTTCAGGAAGCTTCCGATATAGGCGTATCGTTTATACTGACTGCTGGCGGCGAGCCGCTTCTGCGCAGGGAAATTATTGAGGCGGCAGCAGAATTTGATAATATCATTTTCCCAATATTCACAAACGGAACGATGATAAACGAGGAGTACCTTAACCTTTTTGACCGTCACCGAAACCTGATCCCTGTGTTAAGCGTTGAGGGGAACGAAGAAAGAACCGACGCACGGCGCGGCAGAGGGGTATCGGAAAAAATAGGGAACGCCGCTGAAGCTCTCAGGAATCAAGGTATTTTATATGGAACTTCTATCACCGTAACCAGTGAAAACAAAGAGGAAGTGACCGAAAGCAGCTTTATCAGTCATTTGCGTGAGAATGGCTGCGGCCTGATATTCTTTGTTGAATATGTCCCCGCAGAAGAAAATACGGAACACTTAATTTTGAACGATCGCGAAATCAAAGAATTACAGGCTGGAATTGACGCTTTGCGGAATGATAAAGAGAATAAGGGGATGATTATGCTGTCTTTCCCCGGCGACGAGGAAGCTATGGGCGGTTGTCTGGCAGCCGGGCGCGGCTTCTTCCATATCAACGCCGCGGGAGGAGCCGAACCGTGCCCCTTTTCCCCTTATTCGGAAATGAACCTGAAGGAGCAATCGCTTTTGACCGTGCTGCAATCGTCGTTTTTTGAAAAGGTGCGTAAAATCAGTGCTGCGGAGGCGTTAAACCATAAGGGCGGCTGCACATTGTTTCAGCATGTGGATGAAGTTCAACGAGCTTTACAATAAAGAAAGGCAGGGATTATAGGATGAACATTGCTGTACGTTATTATTCCCGTGGGGGCAATACAAAAAAAGTGGCCGATGCGATCGCAAAAGCGGTTGGTGTTGAAGCGAAAGACTGTTCCGTACCGATTAACGGGCCGGTTGACCTGCTGTTTTTGGGCGGCTCCGTTTATTGGGGCGGAATAGACAAAAATCTGAAGCAGTTTATAGCGCGGCTTAAACCGGAAAACGTGAAATGCGTTGCTGCATTCGGCACATCCGCATTAAAAAAGGAACCGGACGGGGAAACGGAAAAACTTGTGGAAGGCAGAAGTATCCCGGTATCAAAGCATAGCTTTCATTGCCGGGGGGCATTTTCGGCCATGCACAAAGGCCACCCTGACAGCAGCGATTTGAAACAGGCTGCGGCCTTTGCCGCCACCGCATTGAAGGACTTGAAGTAACGGTTGTTTTTACTTGCCTGGAAGGAGGGTCCCATGTTAAAGCTGACCCGTTCGGAAAAGATTATATGGAAGCAATCTATGTATTTACCAGGCGTACAGGGCCTGTACTTCTGTTGACATTGCAAATGATAGGAAGTATTCCAGGCCGAGCGTCACGAAAGCCATTCAAAATCTGACAACGAAAGGCCATGTAATGAAAACGGCGACGAGATAGTGTTTACCGAATTAGGGCAGAACACAGCGGAATATATTTTTTGCAGCGATGTTGGGAGAAAGTTTCTGCTAAACCCACCGTCATCGGAGGGTGCCAAACCCTGTGGTCTCAAAGTGGGTTGGATTACAATCGGGGGTTTTTGCAAATCCCCGCGATGAAGCCCAAAGAATGAATCATTCTCCGATAAAGGCTTTCAGTCCCGCCTCATCCAGAATCTGCACCGCCCGGTAGCGGGCGGCGGTCCAGCCCCTTTGGGCGAACCGGGTCAGGATGCGGCTGACGGTCACGCGCGACACACCCGCGAGCCCGGCCAGATCGTCGTGGGTGGCGGACACGGTTCCGTTTTTTTCCAGGCTGAGCAGCAGCCGCGCAAGCCGCTGGTCGGCCTGCAGAAAGGTCATGGAATTGACCTGGGCGGAAAGCATGCGGATGGTCTGCGACAGATAGGTGAGCAGATACATGGCGAGCTGCGGCTCCCGGCGGATACAGTCCATCAGGCTTTGCCGGGTGACCGTGATGATCTCGGATTTTACCAGCGTTTTGGCGCTGGAAACCCTCGGCATTCCGTCGAAAAAGGCCGCTTCGCCGAAGATGCTTCCCGGCTCCAGAACGGTGAGGGTTTTTTCCATGCCGTTTTCCGAGCTGAGGAAAATTTTTACCTTTCCGCGCTTTAAATAATAAAATTCACCGGCGGGGGCTTCCTGCCAGTAAATCATACGGTCTTTCCCGTAGCTGCGGGGCGTGTGGGATCTTTCCAACACGCCCCCTATGTTTTTCTGTGGGAAAAGCTCCATTTTCCAGCCCTCCTGTTTCTTTTTTGCGCCAATCTGCGGCCGCAGACCAAATCGGCGTTTCTCCCTGTCCCGGGACGGGGGAGAAACGATAATATTTGCATAATTGTATCACATGTTACATTCTTTTTTCAAGTTTCCTGCCATAATACGATTAATGACACGGACGCAGTCCGCCGCCCGGTGCGGGAACGGTGCGAAGGCGGACGGATGATAGGAGGATATCACGATGGGAATGACGATGACGCAGAAGATTCTGGCCGCGCACGCCGGGCTGGAGCATGTGGAGGCCGGGCAGCTGATCGAGGCGAAGCTGGATCTGGTGCTCGGCAACGACATCACCTCGCCGGTGGCTATCAACGAGTTTGAAAAATGCGGGGCTTCGTCGGTTTTTGATCAGGATAAAATCGCGCTGGTGCTGGACCATTTTACGCCGAACAAGGACATCAAGGCGGCGGAGCAGTGCCGTCAGGTGCGCGGCTTCGCGGAGAAATACAGCATTACCAATTTCTTCGACGTGGGGCAGATGGGCATTGAGCACGCGCTGCTGCCGGAGCAGGGACTGGTCGGCCCGGGTGACTGCGTCATCGGCGCGGACTCCCACACCTGCACCTACGGCGCGCTCGGCGCGTTTTCCACAGGCGTCGGTTCCACCGACATGGCGGCGGGCATGATTTCCGGAAAGACATGGTTCAAGGTCCCTTCCGCCGTCCGGGTCGTGCTGAAAAACAAACCCGCCAAATGGGTCGGCGGCAAGGACGTGATCCTGCACCTGATCGGGATGATCGGGGTGGACGGCGCGCTGTACCGCTCGCTGGAATTCACCGGCGAAGGGGTGCGGGCGCTTTCGATGGACGACCGTCTCTGCATCGCCAACATGGCGATCGAGGCCGGGGCCAAGAACGGAATCTTCCCGGTGGACGAAGTGACGCTTGCCTACGAAAAGGACCGCTTCCAGCGGGAGCCGGCGGTCTACGCGGCGGACGAAGACGCCGTTTACGACGAGACCTATGAAATCGACCTGTCGCAGCTCAGGCCGACGGTTGCGTTCCCGCATCTGCCGGAGAACACCAGGGTCATCGACGACGTGGGGGAGATCAGGATCGACCAGAGCGTCATCGGCTCCTGCACCAACGGGCGGATCGAGGACCTGCGCATCGCGGCTTCCATCCTGAAGGGCAGGAAGGTGGCCAGGCACGTGCGGTGCATCGTCCTGCCGGGCACACAGGCCATTTACCTGCAGGCCCTGCGCGAAGGGCTGGCGGAAATTTTTGTGGAGGCAGGCGCCGTGTTCAGCACGCCGACCTGCGGCCCCTGCCTGGGCGGGCATATGGGGGTTCTGGGCAAAGGGGAACGCGCGGTTTCCACGACGAACCGCAATTTTGTGGGCCGCATGGGACATGTGGAATCGGAGGTATATCTTGCCAGCCCGGCCGTTGCCGCGGCGAGCGCCGTGGCGGGCTGTATTGCCGACCCGGATAAACTGGACTGAGGAGGGCTTGAAATGAACGCACACGGATTTGTACACAAATACGGGGACAACGTCGACACGGACGTGATTATTCCCGCGAGATACCTGAACACCGCTTCCCACGCGGAGCTGGCGTCGCACTGTATGGAGGATATCGACAAGGATTTTGTAAAGAATGTAAAAAAAGGCGACATCATTGTCGCGGCGAAAAATTTTGGCTGCGGCTCGTCGCGCGAGCACGCGCCGATCGCGATTCAGGCCAGCGGGGTGTCCTGCGTGATCGCGTCCACCTTTGCCCGCATTTTTTACCGCAACGCCATCAACATCGGGCTGCCGATTCTGGAATGCGCACAGGCCGCCGAGAACATCCGGGCGGGCGACGAGGTGGAGGTCAATTTCGACACCGGCGTGATTAAAAACCTGTCCAGCGGGAAAAGCTATAAGGCTCAGCCGTTTCCGCCTTTTATTCAGAATATCATCGAAAAGGGCGGTTTGTTAAACAGCATCATGAAATAACGGGACTACGGCTCTGTTGCCATGAATTTCGAGGGGGCGCTGCGGCGCTCCCTTTTTTCATGACGGAAACCCGTGTACCCGGTGCGGCGGCCTGCAATTCCTATATTATTTAAAAACTTTTATAAAAAATTCATGACTTTTCGGGCGAATTCCCTTATAATCAGATATATACATTCAGATTGGGGGCAGTTCCGTTCGGAATGAAAAATCAGGTTTATTTCCTGATGCCGTCCCATTCAAAACGCTGCGGCTGCGGGGTATGAAGGAGGAAGTTAAAAATGCCGGCTGGAAAAATTTTAGTGGTTGATGACGACCAGAATATATGTGAGCTGCTGAGGCTTTATATCGAAAAGGAAGGCTTTGAGGTTGCGATCGCCAACGACGGACGCAAGGCGCTGGAGGCTTTTGACGCGGAAGCCCCCGACCTGATTATGCTCGACATCATGCTGCCCGAGCTGGACGGCTGGCAGGTCTGCCGGGAAATCCGCAAGAAATCGCAGTGCCCGATCATCATGCTGACCGCGAAGGGCGAGGTCTTCGACAAGGTGCTCGGACTGGAGCTGGGCGCGGACGACTACGTGGTGAAGCCGTTTGAGGCAAAGGAGGTCGTGGCCAGGATCAAAGCCGTGCTGCGCCGCCTGGGCAAAAACAGCGAGGAGCTGGTGAAAGAGGTCAAATACGATAAGCTTTCCATCAACCTTACGAACTACGAGCTGCGGGTCAACGGCGTTCAGATCGACACGCCGCCGAAGGAAATGGAACTGATTTACCACCTTGCGAGCAATCCGAACCGCGTTTTTACGCGCGACCAGCTGCTCGACGAGGTGTGGGGCTTCGATTATTACGGCGACAGCCGGACCGTGGATGTGCACGTCAAGCGCCTGCGCGAGAAGCTGGAAGGCGTCTCCGACAAATGGGCGCTCAAAACGGTCTGGGGCGTCGGTTATAAATTCGAAGTTAAGGAATAAAAAATGCAGAAAACACTGTTTAAAAAGTATCTGCGGATTACCTCCTCGATTATTTTCATCAGCTTTCTGTTCCTGAGCTTCGTCATGCTGATTTTCTTTTCGAATTACTGGCAGACGGAAAAAAGGAACCTGCTGAGGAAGAACGCCCAGAGCGTGGCGGCAATCGCGGCGGACAGCGTTACTTCGGTGGAGGACAACGTCTATACGATCCACACCGACCGGATGAAGGCGTTTATCGCGGCCTTTTCCGACAACATCGACGCGGATATCTTTGTGACAAAGCTGAACGGCCAGATCGTGATCGCCTCCTACGACAGCACCAGCGGGATTAACGACGACCGGAATGTCAGCGAGGAAATCATGAAAAAGGCGATTTCCGGCGGGTACAGCAATCAGGGAACCATGGGCGGAATTTACAGCCAGCCTTATTACGTCGTCGGGGTGCCGATCAACGTGGTGAATATCGACGGCAGCAAGACCGCCATTGGCGCCGTGTTCACGGCTTACAATGTGCGGTCGTTCAATACTTTCCGCGGGGAAATCCTGCGGATGTTTTTGCTGGCCGCCATCGCCGCGTTTATGGTATCGTTCTGCGCGGTGTGGCTGTTCTCCTATAAACTGGTCCAGCCGCTGCGCAATATGGCCGCGGCGGCGCGTTCCTTCGGGGACGGAAACTTTTCCGTGCGCGTGCCGGTCACCAGCCAGGACGAAATCGGCCAGCTGGCGATCGCCTTCAACAATATGGCGAGTTCCCTCTCCACGGGCGAAAACGTAAGGCGCAATTTTATCGCAAACGTATCGCACGAGCTGAAAACGCCGATGACGACGATCGCGGGCTTTATCGACGGGATTCTGGACGGCACGATTCCCGAGGAGAAGCAGAGCCATTATCTGAGTATCGTCTCGCAGGAGGTCAAGCGGCTGTCCCGGCTGGTGCGCACCATGCTGGACCTTTCCAGAATCGACAGCGGCGAGCTGAAGCTCCGCCCGGGAAGGTTCGACCTGACCAATACGATTCTGATCGCGCTTCTGTCCTTTGAAAAGGCGATTGAAGACAAGAAGCTGGAAATCCGCGGGCTGGAGGACGCGGAAAGCCTGTTTGTGGACGGCGATCCGGATATGATCCATCAGGTCGTGTATAATCTGATAGAAAACGCGGTCAAGTTTACCAACGTGGGCGGGTATATCGAGATCAGGATCCTTGACCAGTCCGACAGGACCAGCGTCGTGATCAAAAACAGCGGCCCGGGCATTGCCCCGGAGGAGCTTTCGCTGATTTTCGACCGTTTCTACAAGACCGACAAGTCCCGCAGCCAGGATAAAAACGGGATGGGCCTGGGATTGTATATCGTCCGTACGATTATTAAGCTGCACGGTGGGGAAATTAATGTCAGCAGCGTGCAGAATGAATATTGTCAGTTTGAATTCTGGCTGCCCAAAATCAGCGAGCCGCACCTGTTAAAGGACGGGTCATCCGAGCAGGTCAAAGAATAAATCATTTTCAGAAAGGGTATTTCTTATGAGTGACAGCGAGTTCGATCATAATCATAACGGGGGGAAAGACCCGTGGGATACCGGGGACATCAACCAGCCCGCGGACGAACAGCCCGCGGCGGCGGAACAGGGGAGCGGCCCGGAGCAGGAGCGGCCGGAGGAACGGCAGGAACAGGACTCGCCGCCTTCTGCTGAGCAGGAGGAAACGCCCGCCCCGCCTGACCCGGACAGCCGGAATACGGAACAGGTGCCGCCCCCTTACGGCCAGCCGCCGTATCAGGACCCGCAGAACCCGTATCCGCCCTACGGCCAGTACAACAACCCGTATGGCCAGTATCATCAGCCCTACGGGAACTATAACGGCCCCTACGGCGGCTATCGCCAGGACCAGTACGGCCAGCAGCCGTACTGGTCGTATCAGCCGTACGGCGGGCAGCACCCTGATCAGGACCCGCGGGAGCCGAAACCGCCCAAACGAAAGAACACCGGCCTGCGCGTGTTCCTCTGGATTCTGGGAGGGCTGACGGCGGCGTTCGTGCTGGGCTTCTGCATTTACGGCGTTCAGACGGCCGTCGGCCAGCAGAGCGGCTGGCCGCAGAACACAACCTCGCAGCCGGAATACGACGACGGGGAGGATTCCGCCAGTTCGGGGAGCGCATCCAGCCAGACGCAGATCCAGGGCGGAATCAAGGGCGACGGGACCAATCCGAACTCCCCCGGCATTACGATCGTGCCCGAGCCGGCTACCGGCCAGCTGAACGCGAAGGACGTCTACAAGAACGTAGTGGAAAGCGTGGTCGGGGTGGAAACCACCGTGGCCGGCACAACGGCCAGCCAGGGCGGCGTGATCCAGGGCACCGGCATTGTGGCCAGCAAGGACGGATATATCCTGACGAACGCGCATGTGGTCAATTATTCCCGCGCGAACAAGGTTAAGGTCATCCTTCACGATAAGAAAGAATACGAGGCGACGGTCGTCGGCTACGACAAAACCTCCGACCTCGCCGTGCTGCGCATCAACGCGAGCAGCCTGAGCGCCGCGGTGTTCGGAAACGCGGACCAGCTCGAAATCGGGGACGAGGTGATCGCCATCGGCAATCCGGGCGGCATGGAGTATTCCAGCTCCCTGACGGGCGGCTACGTGTCCGCGCTGAACCGCACCATCGAAAGCCACAGCGACAACGGCATGACCTACATCCAGACCGACGCGGCCATCAATCCGGGCAACTCCGGCGGTCCGCTGGTCAATATGTACGGGCAGGTGGTCGGCATCAATTCCAATAAAATTGTCGCCACCGGCTACGAGGGAATGGGCTTTGCCATTCCCGTCAGCAAGGCGAAAACCATCATCGACGACCTGGTCGCGCGCGGATATGTCAGCGGGCGCAGCCGTCTGGGCATTACGGCCACGACCATCACCGATATCCAGTCGCAGCTTTCCGGCTACCCGACCGGCGTGATGATCCGGGAGATCAGCCCGGAAAGCGACCTGACGAAATCCGGCGTCGCCGTGGGCGACGTGATTACCAAGGCGGACGGCCAGGCGGTCGCCAGCCTGGACGATCTGTACGCGGTGCTGAACAAGCACAAGGCGGGCGACACCCTCTCGCTGACCGTTTTCAGAATGGGTACCGGACAGAGCACCGGCAGCACCCGGACGGTGAAAACGAAACTGCTGGAAGACAAGGGCGAAACACAGGCAAAATAATGCAAAACAAAGCGCCCCGACAGGCTTTTCAAAGCCGTGCCGGGGCGCTTGCTTTTTCCGGGCAAAGGGGGAACGAACTCTTTCCGCCGCGCTGGGCGCGGCACCTCCCTCAAGGAGGGAGGCGGGGATGAGTCGTCCCGTCCATTCGGGTTTGTCCTGACGATTTAACGGTGCGTGCCGAGGAAAAACAGCGCGATGGTTCCCGGGCCGGAGTGTGCCCCGATCACCGGGCCGACGTAGTTGGTCACGACAGTCTTGACGCCGAATCTGCTTTTCACCTGTTCCGCCACATAGTCGGCGTCCTCCTGGGAATCGCCGTGGCTGATGAACACGACCTGCGAAGCGGGGTCGATTGCCGTTTCCTCCATATGGTCGACCAGCGCGGTGAGTGACGCGCGGCGGCCTCTGACCTTTCCGACGTTGATCAGGTGGCCTTCGTCGTCCACATGCAGGACGGGTTTGATGTTCAGCATGGTGCCGATCAAAGCGGTCGTCGCGGAGATCCTGCCGCCGCGTTTCAGGTGGTTCAGGTCCTCCACGGTGAACCAGTGGCAGAGGTGCAGCTTGTTCTCTTCCAGCCAATTGCGCACCTCGTCGATGCTTTTGCCGCCGCGCTTTTGCCGGACGGCGTGGTAGACCAGCAGCCCCTGCCCCAGAGAGGCGCAGAGCGTGTCCACGGCGTATGCCCGGCGCTCCGGATATTTTGCCGCCAGCTCCTTGCAGGCCATCTGCGCGGCGTTGAAGGTATTGCTCAGCCCGCTGGAAAACGCGATGCAGAGGACGTCTTTTCCGGATTGGAGGATCGGCTCCATCGCGCCGGAAAAGGCCCCCACATTCACCGCGGAGGTCGTACAGCTTTCTCCCGCGCGGATACACCGGTAAAATTCCTGAAAGGAGAGCTCGCGCCCGTCCAGATAATTGCGGTATTCCTTTTCCGCCAGATTAAAGGAGAGTGGGAGCACGGTAAGCTCTAAATCCCGGGCCATTTCCGCGGTCAGATCACAGGAGGAATCCGTTACTATGACAAAATCGTTCATACGCTTCTCCTTACCTTCTGTCATAAAATTTACTGATTAAAATAACCAATTTCAAGAATATCCACAGCATTTCCAGTTGATTCTGAAACAAGGTTGTGTTCCTCCCCCACCGAAGGGGAGAGGAATGTGCTTTGTTTCTCAAACTGAAATATCATTGCTATAAAATTCTCTTATCATAAAATATATTCTATCATTTTCCAACTGAAATATAAGTCGAATCCGGAATTAATTCGGGAATATAATATAAAAAATAAGATTATGTAATATGGAATATTAGGTTCGGCTAACAAAAAAGGAACGGATTTCCGTTCCTTTTTTTAATGCTTTATTATGCCCTAATTTTCCTTGTTCTCCAGTATCTTGCAGGAGAGATAATAGGAAACCACGGAAAAGACCACCAGAAAAACGGGCGAAATTTTCAGCAGGAAGAGGATCTGTGCGTCGCTCGGCGCGGCAAATCGCGCCTGTTTCAAGAGGAAAGCGCCGAGTGTGGGAATCAGAACAATCACCAGCAGCGCAAGCCGCGCTTTCTGCGTTCCGAACCGGTAAAACAGCGGGATCAGAATTTCGCAGAGCAGCAGAGCCGCCCCGGAAGCGGCGTAAATAGTGAGACCGGTTTCTTCCGACAGGCTGCCGGACAGCAGGTTCATCAAAAACGGAATCAAAGCCATTCCGCAGGTCAGCAGAAGAGTGAGAAGATATCTGGCAAAAACAAGTTTTCCCCTGGTAATCGGAAGAGTAAGCGCGTAGGTATTCCATTTTGACATTTCATCATAGGCAAAGGCGTTTGTGAGAACAATCATCGGCAGCATCGGTATCAAGGTGAGCAGCATAGAAGTGATCTGATCGGTTCCGCTCCCCGTTGCGGCAAAAAAGATGATATAGAAAGCCAGCAGGAACAGGAAAATCCGCCCCTGCCTTTTCAGGTACAAAAGATCTTTCAGCAATAATCCCGTCATGATCTGCCCCCCTTTACATAAATCAGCATGATATCGTCTATGGTGGCCGGGTCAATAACCAGGCCGGAATATTTCCGCCGGGCGGCGTCCCGGTCCGTTACCAGCGCTTCATAGCCGAAATCGGTTTTGCGCCAGCGGACAAGATCGTCCGGATCGATCCGCTGGAAATCCTTCGGGCCGCATTTCACGATCCCGTACTGATAAATCAGGTCGTCCTTGGAGCGGTCGAAAATGATCTTTCCCTCGTGGATGAAAACGACATAATCCGCTACCTTCTCAAGGTCGCCGGTAATGTGGGAGGAAAACAGGACGGAGTGGGATTCATCCTGAATGAAGTCGAGAAAGATATCGAGGATTTCGCTGCGCACGACCGGGTCAAGACCGCTGGTCGCCTCGTCAAGGATTAAGAGGCGCGGGCGGTGGGCCAGCGCGCTGGCAATGCTCAGCTTCATCTTCATTCCCTTGGAATATTCTTTGATCATTTTGTTTTTCGGCAGCTTGAACTGGTTCAGATACCGGCTGAACAGATCGTCGTCCCATGTCTGAAAGACCGACCGCAGGATGGAAGCGATGTCCCCGGCTTTAAATTCGCCGTGAAAGTAGCTTTCGTCGAACACCACGCCGATCTGTTCCTTGATTTTCTGTTCGTCCTTTCTGTTGTCCAATCCGAAAATCTGGACGGAACCGCCGTCCCGCTTCATTTCATTTAAGATCAGCTTGATGGTGGTTGTTTTCCCCGCCCCGTTTTCGCCGACAAAACCGACGATGCTGCCGCTTGGGACCGTAAAGCTCACGTTCTGCAGATGAAATGACGGGTAATCCTTACAAAGATTGCTGACTTTGATGTTGTCCATAGTTACCTCCATGGCGCTGTGCCGGATTTTTTAATCGCCGTTGTACAGCAGGGTGAGCGTTTCGCTGAGCTCCTCCAGCGTAATTCCGCCCGACCTTGCCACATCCACGGCGTTTTGCAGAAGATTTTCCGCTTTGCGCAGCTGCTCCTCGCGGATAAACTCCATGTTTTTCTGCGCGACAAAGCTCCCCTTGCCGGCAACCGTTTCAATAAACCCCTCCCGCTCCAGATCCTCGTAGGCGCGCTTGGTGGTAATGACGCTGATGTGCAGCTCCTTTGCCAGCAGCCGCATGGACGGCAGGGCCTCGCCCGCCTGCAGCGCGCCGGTAATGACGCTGTTTTTGATCTGTTCGGTAATCTGCTCGTAAATCGGTTTCCCGCTTGCGTTGCTGATGATGATGTCCAAATGATCACCTCGAAGCGAATCAGGCTGTCGATCAAGCCGCGCACACTTTTCCGACGCCCGACAGTTTTTCGATATGCTAATATTGTATATATCGTATATATACAATAACTCGTATATCTTCGTTTGTCAAGAAATAATTTTTGGTTTCCTTTCCTCTTTTTGGGAAATAAACGGGGGGATGTGCCGGAGGGTTGAAAGGAGGCTGAAGGTTTGGAAAGCAATTCGGAAACAGGGGAAAGAACCCGCAAACGGGTGCGCAGGGGATACGAAAGGCTGGCCTACGGCGGGATCGCGGACGCGGTGCGGCTGCTGTTTACGGAGGAGCCCGATCTGACGGCGCTGGACAAGATGGACCTGTACAACATTGCGGAAATCAAGCGGCCGAAGGGCGGCGGGATGGAAATCAAGTTCTTTGACCGGATCAAGGCCCTGCAGAGCCTGGAAGAGCTGAGCGGGGCCGGCGGGGATTCCCTGCCGCTGTACCGCACCCTGCAGGAATGCGCAAGGTCCCTCGGCGGGGGCGAAGATGGAGTTTAAGACCTTTTCGAGAAAGCAGCTTCAGGCGCTTTCCTGGTGGTGCCCGGGCAGCCCGTATGAAAGCCGGGACGCGGTGATTTGCGACGGGGCGGTGCGCAGCGGAAAAACGCTCTGCCTCGGGATTTCGTTTGCCGCGTGGGCGCTCTGCCGTTTTCAGGACCGCTCGTTCGCCATCTGCGGCAAGACCATCCGCTCCCTGAAACGGAACCTGATTACCACGCTGCTGCCGGCCCTGCAGGAATCGGGCTTCCGGTGTGAGCTGAAGGCCGCGGAAAACCGGCTGGACATTTCCTGCGGAAAGCACTGTAACCGGTTCTATCTGTTCGGCGGGCGGGACGAAGGGTCCTCCGCGCTGATTCAGGGAATTACCCTTTCCGGCGTCCTGTTCGACGAGGTGGCGCTGATGCCCCGTTCGTTTGTGGAACAGGCGCTCGCGCGCTGTTCGGTGGAAGGCTCCAAATTCTGGTTCAACTGCAACCCGGAAAACCCGCAGCACTGGTTTTACCGCGAATGGATCCAAAAGGCGGAGCGGAAAAACGCGCTGTACCTGCATTTCACCATGGAGGACAACCCGTCGCTCAGCCCGCAGATCCGCGCTCGGTACCGCGGGCTTTACGCGGGGACGTTTTACGAGCGCTTCGTGCTTGGGAAATGGGTGGCGGCGCAGGGGCTTGTCTACCCGTTCATGACGGACGGGATGCTCTGCGCCGCGCCGAAGGACTGCGAAAGCTACGCCGTTTCCTGCGACTATGGCACCGTAAACCCGTCCTCGTTCGGGCTGTGGGGGAAAAAGGAAGGCGTGTGGTACCGGGTGGACGAATATTACTACGATTCGCGCGCGGCCGGCGCTTCCCGCACGGACGAGGAGCATTACGCCGGGCTGGCACAGCTCTGCGGGGAACGCGAAATTGAAAGCGTCGCCGTCGACCCTTCCGCCGCCAGCTTTATCGAGACGATCCGGCGGCACGGAAAATACCGCGTCCTGCCCGCGCAGAACGAGGTGCTCGACGGCATCCGGCAGGTCAGCGTCGCTTTGAAGCAGGGGGACGTGAAAATCTGCCGCAACTGCGCGGACGCGGTGCGGGAATTCGGCCTGTACCGCTGGAACGACGACAAAAGCCGGGACGCGCCGGTAAAAGAAAACGATCACGCGATGGACGATATCCGGTATTTTGTAACGACGCTTCTCCGCAGGGAGGACGCCTTCTTTGCAATTGCCGCGCCGCGCGGGAAAGGAGAGCAATGATAGGAAAAAGACAGAAACCGCAGCCGGTGGCCCGGGCGGTGCAGACCGCGGCGTCCGCTTCGCCCTTTCCCGCGCTGGACGGCTACGTGCCGCTGCAGACGGGTGAAAACAGGCTTTACGCCGCGCTGCGCGAGGCGGTGCCGATCATCGACGCGGGCATCGATAAAATCGTCCGGCTGATCGGCGGCTTTACCGTTCGCTGCGGCGGCGGGAATACGGAGGCCCGCCTGAATTCCTTTTTACAGAACATAAAAGTGAATTCCATGGAGGCGGGCGTGCAGAGCTTTTTAAACGACTATCTGTCGCAGCTTTTGACCTACGGCAACGCGGTGGGGGAAATGGTGGTAAGCGGCGGGACCGTCGCCGCGCTGTACAACGCGGGGCTGGAGGACGTGGAGCTGAAAGCCGTCAGCCCGCTGCACACCGAGGTTTACCGCCGTGAGCCGGGCGGAAGCGTAAAGGTGAAATACCCGGAGCTGGTGTTCTGCTCCGCGCTGAATCCCCCGCCCGGCAGCGCGCGGGGGGTGTCCCTGCTGCACGGGCTGCCGTTCGTCAGCGGAATCCTGATCCGGATTTACAATACCATCGGCGTGAACTGGGAACGGCTGGGAAACGTGCGCTTCGCCGTGACCTATAAACCCACAAACGACGCGGCGGACAGGGCTTACGCGAAGGAGCGCGCCCAGCAGATCGCCGGGGAGTGGAGCCGCGCGATGCGGAAGGACAGTGTGAGCGATTTTGTGGCCGTCGGGGATGTGAGCATCAAGGCGATCGGCGCGGACAACCAGATCCTGGACAGCGCTGTGCCCGTGCGCGAAATGCTGGAGCAGATCGTGGCGAAGCTGGGTCTGCCGCCGTTTCTGCTGGGGCTTTCGTGGTCCTCCACCGAACGAATGTCGAGCCAGCAGGCGGATATCCTGACCAGCGAGCTGGAAGCGTACCGCCGTATTTTGAATCCGGTCATTTCCCGTATCTGTTCCCTGTGGCTGCGGCTGAACGGACACGAACCGGAGTTTACCGTCGAATGGGAGGATATCACGCTGCAGGACGAAATCGAGTCGGCAAACGCGCGGTACCTGAACGCAAAAGCGGAGCAGCTGGAAGCCGCCGCGAAAACGTGAGAAAGGAAGGATGACTTGAAAGAGGGATATGTGCTGAAAAGCAATCAAAAGCCGGACGGGGACGCGCTGGAAAAAATCAACCGCTATACCCGCAGGGAGTTTTCCGCCGAGGAGATCTATACCTTTTCGGTGGTGCTGTGCGACAACGAAATCGACCGCGACTGCGAACGGTTTACAGCGGAGGCGCTGGAAAAGCTGGCGGTGCTGTTCGTGGGGAAAACCGGGATTTTTAACCACAGCATGCAGACGCAGAACCAGACGGCGCGCATTTACGACTGCGCGGTGGAACGGGACGGCGAACGGACGAACGAAGCGGGCGAGCCGTACTGCCGCCTGGTGGCGCGGGCGTATCTGCCGAAAAGCGACAAAAACCGCGACCTGATTCTGGAGCTGGACAGCGGCATCAAAAAGGAAGTCAGCGTGGGCTGCGCGGTCAGAAAGGTCACGTGCAGCATCTGCGGCGCGGACCTGAAAAAGGGCGGCTGCGCCCATGGGAAAGGGAAGCGCTACGGCGGGAAAACCTGCTGCGCGGTTTTAAGCGAGCCGACGGACGCCTACGAATGGTCGTTTGTGGCGGTGCCCGCCCAGCGCGAGGCCGGAGTGATCAAGAACTTTTCCACCGAAAACGCGGAAGAGGTGGAAAAAACGCTCGCACTCGCCAACGGGGAGGTCACCTTGAGCGCAGAGCAGGCGCGCCGGCTTTCCAAACGGCTGGAAGCGCTGAAAGAGCAGGCCGAGTGCGGGAAGCTGTACCGCGGAGAGCTGGAAAACAGCTTCGTGAAATACGCGGGCATCGCGCAGCCGGAAATCCCGGCGCGGACGGCGGCGCGCGTCGCCGCCGAAATGGAGCTCGGGGACCTGAAATGCTTTGAAAAGGCATACCGCAAAAAGGCGGAGGAGGTCCTGCCTTTGGCCCCGCAGCTTGCCGCGGCGCGCCGGGCTGGGGATCCCGGGTTCAACGCGGAATTTAAAATATAAAGAACAAACGGAGGAGAGAAAATGAACATTTCTTTGAACGGTTACGGCGAACAGGTGGCTACTTTTGAGGCGGAAACCGGCGTGGTTCCGGGAATTCCGGTAAAGATGACCGGAAACGGCCTTGTCGGCGCGGGTCAGGCGCAGGACGAATTCTGCGGGGTGGCGGTTTCCGTGCGCGGGGGCTTCGCGGCGGTACAGCTGCACGGCTATGTGACGGTGCCGTATTCCGGGACCGCTCCGGCGGCCGGATACCGGTTCCTGAGCTGTGACGGGAACAGCGGGGTACAGGTACAGGCCGAAAGCACGGGCAGGAGCCTGCTCGTCACCGACGTGGACGTTGCGGCGCAGACCTGCGGAATCATTCTTTAATAACGGGAGGAAAAAAGATGGCATTTTATGAATCGGTAAAACTCGAAAAAGGGATGTACGGAACACCGGGGAAAAGCTTTACGGAGGTTCTGGAAAGCCTGGACCCCACTGAAAATTACGCGGGCACCGGGCTGGAAGGGCTTGACGCGTACCAAAGACAGCTGAAACGCTTCGATATCCGCGTGGGCGGCGCGGATTCCGACCGGCTCGAAAAGTTTTTCCAGACGGCGGATTCCTCGGCGCTTTTCCCGGAGTACGTCAACCGCGCGGTGCGTCAGGGAATGGAGCTGGCGAACCTGCTGCCGAACCTCGTCGCGACGACGACCAACATCGGCTCTATGGATTACCGCACCATTACGTCCAATCCGGGCAGGGACGACAAGGCGCTCAAACCCGTCGCGGAGGGCGCGCAGATTCCGCAGACCGTCGTCAGGACGCAGGACCATCTGGTCAGGCTGCAGAAGCGCGGCAGGATGCTGGTCGCGAGCTACGAGGCGCTCCGCTTCCAGAAGCTGGACCTGTTCACCGTCACCCTGCGCCAGATCGGCGCTTATATCGCCCGCGCGCAGCTTGCGGACGCGGTGGAGGTGCTGCTGCACGGGGACGACGGTCAGTCGCCCGCCGGTACGGTGGAAACGGCCGGCACCAAACCGGATTACGCCGATATGGTGAATCTGTGGGGCTCCCTTGCGCCGTATTCGCTCAATACCATGCTGGCTTCCACGGCGACCGTGAAGGATATCCTGTCCATCGGCGAGTTTAAGGACGCGAACGCGGGACTGAATTTTCAGGGTACCGGCAAGCTGGCCGCCCCGCTCGGCGCGAACCTTCTGCATGTGCCGGATTTGGAGGACAACCGGATCATCGGGCTCGACAAAACCTGCGCGCTGGAAATGGTGCAGGCCGGAGGAGTGCGGACCGATTACGACAAGCTGATCGACCGCCAGCTGGAGCGCGCCGCCATCACCGCGATCGCGGGGTTCGCCAAGATTTTCGACAGCGCCGTCAAGGTGCTGAGCTATCAGTCCTGAGGGCGCCGATATGGTGATTGAGGATGTGGCCGAACGCTTTGCGCTGATGGCGGACTTAAGCGCCGAGTCAGCCGCCCGGTTCCTGCCCCTGTGCGAGGACGCGATGACGGAAATCGGCCGCCGCGTCAAAGAGGACGTTCCCGAAGCGCAGGGGCTTCTGTGCGCGGCGGCGGCTTCACTCGCGCTGTACCGCTGGGCGGTGACGACGGCGGGGTCCGGGGTGGAGAGCTTTTCGGCGGGGGATATCAGGGTGACGAAAAGCTGCGCCGGTGTGGAAATGGCCAGACAGGCGTGGCGGGAATCCGTCGCCGCCGCGGCCCCGTATTTAAAGGACGACGGTTTTTTGTTTGAGAGGATTTGCCCATGAAGCGGAAGGAAGCGCTGGAAAGGCTCTTTCAGAAATACGGCGAAAAAGCGACCGTCCGTGACCGGGAAGTCAGCGCGATTTTACGGCCTTTGCAGTACAAAAGCGGCGCGTCCCTGAATCTGCCCACGGAATATTACGATAACCTGCATTACCTTTACACCGGCCCTGCAGGGGAACCGCTTTGTACCGGGGATGAGGTTTCCAGCGGCGCGCGCAACTACGTTGTCAAGCGCGCCGACACGGCCCTGATGGCGGGGGAGGAGCTTTACGTCTGGGCGGTTCTGAAGGTGCTGGACGACGGCGCGGACCGGGAGGTGTTTCTGGAAGCGGACGGAAAACGGGCCGCGGTCGCGGACAGCTACACGGTAAAATGCGTGCAGCAGAGCCGGACGGTTTCGGCCTGGGGCGAACAGGACGCGGTTTCCACCGCGCCCGGGCGGATCAGCTATGAGCTGACCGTCCGGAACGTCCGGCCTGAAAACGGCGCGGATCTGTGCGCGCTTTCCAGCTTTTGCCTGATCGCCGCTGGGAAGGGCGAAAGGACGGTCTATTCCGGGTGCAGATGGAAAAACATCACCGCGGAGGGCGGGGCGGGCAACACACCCCGCCAAAGCATGGAACTGGTGGCCGCGGCGCGGACACGGGAGAAGGAGGCGGAAAGCGGTGGACAGTGAGCTGGACGAGATTTCGGAAGGACTGGAACGGGATTTCCGCAGGTATCCCCATCCGCTGGACACGGGGGAGGAAAACGCATGAAAATACAGCCCATGAGCTATAAAAATTATGTGTGGCCCTTTAACCCGAAGCAGGTGGAGGTCGCCTATTCCAGAAATATCCAGAACCTGAAGCTGCCCCTGTACGGGAGCGTCCTGCAGGATCTGGGCTTTGACAAGCGGGTCGTGACCGGGTCGGGGGAATTCATCGGCGGCGGATGCATGGAGGAATTCAGCCGTCTGGCGGCGGTGTTCGCCTCCGGGGAAAGCGGGCTGCTGCGCCTGCCGGGGGACACGCCGTTCCCGGCGGCGTTCGCGTCGCTGAAAATGATCGGTGAAGCCCAGCCGGACTGCGTTTCCTACAGCTTTGTCTTTGTGGAGGACGACGCCGGTCCAAAGGAGTCTTCCCTTTCCGAAACAAGCTATGTCTGCAGGGGCGGGGAAAGCCTGTGGGAAGTGGCGAACCTTTACGGGACGGATGTGGATACGCTGAAAAACCTGAATCCGCTGGTACAGTGGCCGAACGCGCTGGATGCCGGGCAAAAGGTGGTGCTTCCGTGACCTATGTGGGCGTAACGCCGCAGGGGGTGGGGCTTTTGCTCCCGCCCCCGGCTGCGGCAAGGCTGGTTTGCGGGGAGGACGCGCCGGCGGACGGTTTTACCGGCGTATTCCCGCTTGAAAAAAGCCTGGGGCGGCTGACGGGGCTGAAAATCTATGACCGGAACCGGAAGCTGTGCTTCGACGGAATCATGGACGAGCAGAAGGAAAGCGTCGGCGGCGGATGGAAGCTGACGCTTTCCGCCCGCAGCCGCGCCGCGCTCCTGCTGGACAACGAGGCCGTTCCGCAGACCTACTGTATGCCGTCGCTGAAGACCGTCTTTGAAAGGCATGTGAAGCCCTACGGCTTTTCGGGCTTTATAGGCGACAGCCGGGCCTTTCACGGAACGTACACGGTGACGAAGGGAATGAGCGAGTGGCAGGCCGCCGCCGGATTCTGCACCCGGTTTTTAAAAGCGGCGCCGCGGATTGCGGACGGCACGTTCGACGCGTCCGGCGCGAAGCCGCAGGGGGAACTGCTGTTTGACAATGCGGGCGGGATCGGGTATACCTCCGTTTCGGTGGAAAACCTGTACTGCAGCGCTTTTTCGGAGGTTCTGGCAAAGTCCGGAAGCGCCGGGACTTACAGCCCGGCGGCACAGAGCGCGGAGGCGGTTTCCCTTGGAATCCGGCGCAGGAGATGCCTTGCGCAGGGCGACGCCGACGGGCTGATCCGCGCCGCGGAGAAAAAGGCGTACCGGGTGACCGCGGACTGTCCGGGGGAAATCGCGGCCGCTCTTTTTACAGCCGCAAGGGTGCGGGACCCGATGCTCGGCACAGTGGAAAAGCTGTATGTTTCACAGACGGAGTACCGCCTGAACGCAGACGGGGAAAGCACCCGGTTTACTTTGAGGAGGTGAGGAGCATGTGGCTTTCACAGCAGGTGATCGCCGCGCAGAACCGGAAAACCGCCGCACAGGTGGCGGAAGTGACCGGGGCGGCGGTGATGCAGGGAGAAAACGGATACAGGAGCATTCCGCTTTTGGGGCCGTGGGGCATCGCCTATCTGCCGCCGAACGCGGCGAAGACGGTTGTTGTCGGCACCGGTTCGGGGAACGCCTGTATCGGCGCGGTGACGGAGGAAAAAGGAATCGCCCCGGGTGAGCTGCTGCTGTTTTCGTCCGGCGGCGCGAGCATTTACCTGAAAAACAGCGGAGAGATCGTCGTCAACGGACAGGTCTTTGCCGCGCAGAAGGGAGATTAGCATGGATACGGCGTTAATCGGAGGGGATTTTCTGCCCGGTTCCAACGGCCGCCCGAAGCAGATCGGCGGCGCGCAGGAGCTTTTACAGCGCGCCGCGGTCCGTTTGACCGTACCGCTCGGCGGCTTTGTGTACGACCCTTCCCTCGGGAGCCGGCTGTATGAACTGAAGCCGGGCGGCAGCGGGCTGAACGAAAAGGCTCTTGCCATGGCGCAGGAAGCGCTTAGGGCCCTGCCGCAGGTCACGGTGGAGCGCGCCCAATGCTCGGGGGACCCGCCGGCCGCGGTGGTCACACTGAGCTGCGGCGGGGAGAAAGCGGAGATAGAGGTGAAATTTTAATGTACAGCTATCAGGAAATATTGACGCGGATGCAGGATGAGTTTACGTCCCTTACCGGATACGCCCCGGACGACGCTTCGAACATCGGCATCCGTATGAAGGTGCTGGCAGGGGAGCTTTATTCGATCGGCAGCGCGGTGGACTGGCTGAAAATGCAGACGTTCGCGCAGAGCGCGCAGGGGGAGCAGCTTGAGCTGCGCGCGCAGGAGCGCGGGCTTCAGCGCAAGCAGGCGGTGGCGGCCCGGGGAAGCATCGTCTTTCAGCGTGCCACAACGCTTTGGTACGACGTTCCGGTTCCCGCCGGAACGGTCTGCGCGGCCTCCGGCGACGAGCCGGTACGGTATGTCACGACCGAAAGCGCCCTGCTGAAAAACGGCGAGCTGAGCGTCGAGGTCCCGGCAAAAGCGGAACAGGGCGGGAAAAGCGGGAACACGCAGCCGGGCACCGTCACCGTCATGGTCACGCCGCCGCCCGCCATAGAAAGCGCGTCGAATCCGTCCGCCTTCACCGGAGGGGAGGACGGCGAAAGCGACAGCGAGCTGCGCGCCCGTCTGATGCAGAGCTACGCGAGCATTTCCAACGGCACCAACGCGGCCTTTTACCGCGAATGCGCTTTGAAGTACGACGGCGTTTACTCCGTGGGCGTGGTACCGCGCGAAAACGGAGCGGGAACGGTCGGACTCTACCTTGGCGGCAGGGGCGCGGCTCCCCTGCCGGAAATCGTCGGCCGGGTGCAGAATGATCTGAACCTGCTGCGTGAAGTGAACGTCGACGTGAAGGCTGCGGCGGCGCAGACCGTCCCGGTGGAGATCGACATTGCCGTTACCCCGGCGGACGCCGTTTCCGAGCAGGATGCGAAGGCCGCCTGCGAACAGGCGGTCAGGGAATACTTTGACGAGCTGTCGGTCGGGGAGCCGGTGATTGTGACCGCGCTGGGCGTATGGGTTTTCGCGACGGGAAAGATCAAAAATTATCTCTTTAACACATCCGTGACCATGGACAGGAAGATCGGCGCGAATCAGCTTGCGGTCTGCGGCACGGTGCGGGTGGGGCATTACGCGGGGGTTGGGCAATGAAAGCTTTGGAATCGATGATCGCGAAAATGAAAGCGGCAAAGCTCTATTCGCTCAGCGGGAATACCACCGTGGACTGTGAGCTGCGGGCGTACGCGCAGGGGTTTGCCATGGTCTGCGGCGAGCTGGAAACGCTGCAGCGGGAAAGCTTTGTCGACACCGCGTCGGATTACGGGCTGGAAAATGCGGAGAAGCTTTTGCGGATCGGCGCGCAGGGAAACGGGGAAGAACGGCGCAATGCCGTCATGAAGCGCTGCGCCGTTACGCCGAACGATTTTACCGTGAGCGATATGGAGCGAATTTTTGCGATGGAGGGCGTCGATGCCCGAATCTGCGAACGGTTCGCCGATCAATGCGTTTATGTAAACTGCATGGACGCGTCGTTCACGGAAAAAAAGAAAGAAGCCGTTTTGCAGACTGCCAAAAACTACCTTCCCGCACATTTGAACGCGGAACTGGATTTTAGAAGCATTTCATGGAACAATATCGACGGTGCGGATGAAACGTTTGACATAAAAGACGCTTTTTCCTACACGTGGGATGCGATCGACGGTTTCGGCGGCGGAATGGTAAAGATCTGAAGGAGGAAGCAATGCCTACAAACAATAAAACATCCCTGGGACTGAACAGCTGGGTGGGAACCGACAAACCGATGCGCGGCGACTTTGTGGCGGACAACACGCTGCTGGATTCGCTGCTGGCTGCCCATTTCGGAAATACGCAGATACATTTGTCGCCGGAGGACCGGACTTTGCTCACACAGGCGTTTACCGTCGGAAGCTACTATGGAAACGGAGAAGCCTCGCAGGTGATCACGCTGCCGTTTGCGCCCCGATTCGTGCTGGTTTTTATGGAAGGAATGCCCGCAAACGACTATTTTCCGGGCGGCGGATATAACGAAAACAGCTTTGCGGCTGCTGCCCAGACGGGCGAAAGCAGGGGCGTTTCTCTTTCCGAAGGCAAGCTGACGGTGTACCAGACGCAAAATGCACAGGCCGGAGGAATCCTGAATAATTTAAATAGCGATACGATGAGTTATCTCTATGTCGCTTTTCGATAGAATTTGCATTATTTCGGGTTTTGAGATAAAATAATAGCGAAAAAACAGCAGATCATGCTGAAAGGGGATGGAAAAACTGGAGCTGTACGAAAATGAGGAAAAACCGGAGCGCGCGCTGCTGGTGGAAGTCAATACGGGCGAATATGACGCGGAAACTTCGCTGGCGGAGCTGTACGAGCTTGTCAGCAGCGCGGGAGCGGAACCTTTCGGCGCAATCACGCAGAACCGGCCCACTTACGACAACGCTACCTGCGTCGGGTCGGGAATGATGGAGGAAATAGCGGATTTCTGTGAAAAGCATGAAATCGACCTGCTTATTTTTGACTGTGAGCTTTCTCCTACTCAAATCCGGAATATTGAACAGATCAGCAAGGTGCGCGTCGTGGACCGCACGATGCTGATTCTGGATATTTTCGCGGCGCGCGCGAAAAGCAAAGAGGGCCGGCTCCAGGTGGAGCTGGCGCAGCTGAAGTACCTGCTGCCCCGGCTGTCCGGCAAGGGAACGTCGCTTTCCCGCCTCGGCGGCGGAATCGGCACGCGCGGCCCGGGCGAAAGCAAGCTGGAAACCGACCGGCGGCATATCCGCAGGAGGATCGACACGCTCAGGGAGCAGCTGGAAGCGGTGGAAAAGCACCGCAGCCAGATTACCCGCCGCCGTCAGAAGGACGGGGTCGTCACCGTTGCGCTGGTGGGCTACACCAACGCGGGGAAATCCACGCTAATGAATACCCTGACACAGGCCGGGGTGCTGGCGGAAGATAAGCTTTTCGCCACGCTGGACCCCACCGCCCGCTCGCTGAAGCTGCCGAACGGCGCCACGGTGATGCTGATCGACACCGTCGGGCTGGTGCGCCGCCTGCCGCATCATCTGGTGCAGGCTTTCCATTCCACGCTGGAACAGGCTGCCACCGCCGACATCATCCTGAATATCTGCGACGCTTCCAGCCCGGAAGCACAGGAGCATTTGAAAATCACGAAGGACCTTTTGTCGGAGCTTGGCTGCGAGGGAAGGCCGGTGATCCCCGTGTTCAACAAATGCGACCTTCTTCCCGCGGCCAACATCATCCCGTTTATGGGCAATTCCGTACGGATCAGCGCGGCGACGGGTGCGGGGACCGATAAACTGCTCAGCGCGATCGAGGAGAATCTGCCGGTCAAAAGCAAACGGGTGAAGATGCTGCTTCCGTTTTCGCAAAGCGGCCTCGCGGCGCAGATCCGCCGCGAGGGGACGGTGGAAAACGAGGAGTACACCGACCTTGGGCTGGTGCTGACGGCACAGGTCCCGTCAACCCTGGACGGTTCCATCGGAAAATATATCATTGAATGAAAAGAGCCGGTTCCCACAGCAGGGAACCGGCTCTTTTCCGCTTTTTGAGGGCTACGCTTTTTCCAGTACCTTTACGATTTCACCGACGAACATCTTGTGGTAGTCCTTCTGGGGATAGCACTTTCCGTCGATCGCGGGGTCGATAAAGCAGGCGGGGTCAATGGGCTGGCCGTGCAGCTTGCGGCAGATGAAAACGAGCTTTGCCTCTTCAAAATAAGGCGCGGCTTCGTCGTAAACGGGCGTCAGGCCGGCGTCTTTGATCTTGTCGGTATCGCGGCCGGAGCGGCTGCCGCAGTAGTTCAGGGCCTTGCGCTGCGACTCGTCGAAGAAGCAGAGGGAATAAAAATCCTCTTTTTCGATGAATTCGAGAGTATAACGCTGCGGACGGATAAAAATAAAGGAAACGTATCGGTTCCAAAGCTCGCCCAGAGCGCCCCAGCTGGCCGTCATAGTGTTGCACTTTTCCCGGCTGCCTGCGGTAATCAGCATCCACTCCTTATCGATCTTGGTGAATGGATTAAAATTCATGGTGGTAATGTCGATTTGCTGAAACATCAAAAACACCTCCGTTAAATTGGTCCTTGTTTCTATTTTATTTTATCACGTTTGGATATATCCCACAATCAAAAATAATTTGATTTGGCTGTTTTTATCTATTAAAGATAAAATGAATATTTATGCACAAAATGCTTGAATTTCCGTATAAATAGTGTATAATAAAACACAACAAAACAAAACGGGAGGCCTATGCAATGGAAAACAAGATTAAAAAAGTAGTTCTCGCCTATTCCGGCGGATTGGATACTTCGATTATTATCCCCTGGCTGAAGGAAAATTATAACAACTGCGAGGTCGTCGCGGTCGCCGCGGACGTCGGGCAGGGCGCGGAGCTGAACGGCCTTGAGGAAAAGGCGAAAAAGACGGGCGCGTCAAAGCTCTATATCGCCGACCTGAAAAAGGCGTTTGCCGAAGATTATATCTGGCCGACGCTCAAGGCCGGGGCCGTGTACGAGAACAAATATCTGCTCGGGACCTCCTTTGCAAGGCCGCTGATCGCGAAAAGGCTGGTGGAAATCGCCCAGGCCGAGGGCGCGGACGCCATCTGCCACGGCTGCACCGGCAAAGGCAACGACCAGGTGCGGTTCGAGCTTGCCATCAAGGCATTCGCGCCGAAGATGAAAATCATCGCCCCGTGGAGGGAGTGGTCCATCAAATCCCGCGACGAAGAGATCGACTACGCCGAGGCGCACAATATTCCGCTGAATATTACGAGGGAGACGAACTACTCCAAGGATAAAAACCTGTGGCATCTTTCCCACGAGGGCCTCGATCTGGAGGACCCCGCGAACGAGCCGGCCTATCAGAAGCCGGGCTTCCTGGAGCTGGGCGTTTCGCCGGAGCAGGCGCCCGACAAGCCGACCTACGTCACCCTTGCGTTTGAGAAGGGCATCCCGGTGTCCCTCAACGGCAGCAGGCTCTGCGCGGTCGACATGATTGCGCAGCTGAATCAGATCGGCGGGGAAAACGGCATCGGTATCGCGGATATCGTGGAAAACAGGCTGGTGGGCATGAAGTCCCGCGGCGTGTACGAAACCCCGGGCGGCACCATTCTGTACCACGCGCACAACAAGCTGGAAGAGCTCTGCCTTGACAGGGACACCTACCACTACAAGCAGGGCGTGGGCAATAAATTTGCGGAGCTGGTTTATTTCGGCCAGTGGTTCACCCCGCTGCGCGAGGCGCTTTCCGCCTTTGCGGAAAGCACCCAGCAGACCGTGACCGGCGAAGTGAAGCTGAAGCTGTACAAGGGCAATATTATCGACGCGGGGGTCACTTCCCCGTATTCTCTCTATGACGAGGATATTGCGACCTTCAGCGAGGACGAGGTCTACAATCAGGCGGACGCCAACGGGTTTATCAACCTGTTCGGGCTGCCGATTCAGGTACAGGCGCTGAAAAAGCAGAAAAAATAAGAGATTATCCATTTTGGGGCAGGCATACGGTCTGCCCCACATTTTCAATAAAACGGAGGGTGTGTGACTTGAAGCTGTGGGCGGGAAGATTCCATAAGGAGCTCGATCAGAAAACCAATGATTTTAATTCATCCATTTCCTTTGACAGCCGGATGGCAAGGGAAGATATAGAGGGCAGTATTGCCCACGCAACCATGCTCGGCGCCTGCGGGGTGATCGACGCGGCGGAGAGCGAAAAAATCTGTGCGGAGTTGAAAAAAATCCTCGCGGAGATCGAAAACGGAGCGCTTTCCATCGACGGGGAAGCCGAGGATATCCACACCTTTGTGGAGGGCGAGCTGACCGCGCGGCTGGGAGCCGCGGGCAAACGGCTGCACACCGCGCGCAGCCGGAACGACCAGGTTGCGGTGGACGTGAAGCTGTATCTGAAAAAACAGTGCGTCCTGCTGCACGGTCAGATCAAGGAGCTGATCGGCGTGCTGTGTAAAAAGGCGCTGGAAAACAGCGATGTGGTCATGCCGGGCTACACCCACATGCAGCGCGCGCAGCCCATCACCTTCGGGCACCACCTTCTGGCCTACGCGGAAATGTTCCAGCGCGACCTGTCCCGTCTGGAGGATACCGGAAAGCGCATGGACGAATGCCCGCTCGGCTCCGGCGCGCTGGCGGGGACCACCTATCCGCTGGACCGCGAGATGACCGCTTCCCTTTTGGGCTTTGCCGGGGCGACGAACAACAGCCTCGACGGCGTTTCCGACCGGGATTTCTGCATGGAGCTTGCCGCGGATATCGCCATCGCCATGGTGCACCTTTCCCGGTTTTCGGAGGAAATCATCCTCTGGTGCTCGTGGGAATTCAAATTTGTGGAGCTGGACGACGCGTTTTCCACCGGCTCCAGCATCATGCCGCAGAAAAAGAACCCCGATATCGCGGAGCTGGTCCGGGGCAAAAGCGGGCGCGCCATCGGCGACCTGACCACGCTGCTGACCATGATGAAAGGCCTTCCCCTTGCGTACAACAAGGATATGCAGGAGGATAAGGAAGCGATTTTCGACGCGGCGGACACCCTGCATATGTGCCTGACCGCCTTTATCCCGATGGTGGACACCATGCGGGTGCTGCCTCAGAACATGCGGAAGGCGGCGGCGAAGGGCTTTATCAACGCGACCGACTGCGCCGATTATCTGGTCGGAAAGGGAATGCCCTTCCGCGACGCGTACAAAGTGACCGGCGAGCTGGTGGCGTACTGCATTGAAAACGGGCTGACGCTCGAAACCGTGCCGCTTGAGAAGTACAAAGAATTCAGCGGGCTGTTCGACGGCGGGATCTTCGACGCGATTTCGCTGGGAAACTGCGTGAACGGCAGGAAGGTGCTGGGCGGCCCGGCTCCGGAAAATGTGCGCGCACAGGCGGAAAGAGTGCTGAAAAAGCTGGGGGTGCAACCATGATCCGGGCGGGCGTGGTCGGCGCGACGGGCTACGCGGGCGCGGAGCTCTGCCGGCTGCTGAGCGGGCACCCGCAGGCACAGCTTGCGGCGGTCAGCTCGGTCAGCTTCGAAGGGCAGGCCCTTTCGGAAATTTACCCGGCGTACCGCGGCGTATGCGACATGGTCTGCGGCACCCAGAGCGAGGTCGTTGAAAAAAGCGATGCGGTCTTTGCCGCGCTGCCCCACGGCCTTTCGCAGGAGCTGGCCGCGGAATGCTTCGCAAAAGGAAAGGTCTTTATCGACCTCGGCGCGGATTTCCGGCTGGAAAACGAGGAAGATTACCGCGAGTGGTACGGCGGGACGTTCCTGTATCCCGACCTTCACGCGCTCGCCGTTTACGCTCTGCCGGAGCTTTTCCGGGAACAGATCCGGGGCAAAAAAATCATTGCGAACCCCGGCTGCTACACCACCGCGGTGCCGCTTGCGCTCGCGCCGGCTTTGAAAAACGGCCTGATTGAGAAGGACGGCATCATTGCCGACTGCAAAAGCGGCGTGACCGGCGCGGGCAGGAAACCGAGCCAGAACACCCATTACCCGGAGCTGAACGAGGGCATGAGCGCCTATAAGGTCGCCTGCCACCGGCATACGCCGGAGATGGAGCAGAGCCTTTCCCATGCGGCGGGCGCGCCGGTGAAGCTGACCTTCGTGCCGCATCTGCTGCCGGTCAACCGGGGGATCCTCGCCACCTGCTACGCGAAGCTGGCCGCGGGAGCAACCATGGAACAGATACAAAAAGCCTATCATGACGCGTACGATTCGGAATATTTTATCCGGCTGCTGCCGAAAGGCGTAGAAGCGGACATCAAAAATGTACGATATTCCAATTTCTGCGATATTTCACTCCACACCGATTCCCGTACCGGCATGCTGGTCGCCATCTCGGCGATCGACAACATGGTCAAGGGCGCGGCGGGGCAGGCGATCCAGAATATGAATCTTGCATTTGGAATAGAAGAAACAGCCGGGCTGAAAGCATTGCCCCCGGCATTTTAAGGGGATAGTGAGAATGGAATGGATCGAGGGCGGCGTTACCGCCGCACAGGGCTTTACCGCAGCGGGGATTTACAGCGGAATCCGCAAAAACAAATCGAAGCCGGATCTCGCGATGATTTATGCAAAGGTTCCGTGTTCCGCCGCGGCCGTCTATACGCAGAACTTAGTCAAGGGCGCGCCGGTTGTGGTGACGCGGAAAAATATCGCCGACGGCAAAGCGCAGGCGGTGATCTGCAATTCGGGCAACGCAAACACCTGCAACGCCGACGGCGAGGAAAAGGCGTGGAGGATGTGCGAAATCGCCGCGAAGGAGCTCGGCATTGCGCCGCAGGACGTGGTCGTCGCCTCCACCGGGGTCATCGGCCAGGTGCTGCCGATCGAGCCGATCGAACAGGCCGCTCCCGCGCTGGCAA